>JBGTAR010000306.1:0-3865 GCA_041749815.1 Terrimicrobiaceae bacterium | reverse complement strand
AGGAGCGCCAGGAAGAGCCAATAAACAGGCGCAAGCGGAAGGTGATAAACCCACCATGCTGCAAAAAAGAGTCCGGCAGTCAGCAGTTCCACAAAAAAGTAGCGGGGGGAGATCCTGGCCTTGCAGGATGAACAGCGCCCCCGGAGCACAAGCCAACTAATCAGGGGGAGATTCTCATACCATGGGATGCTTTTATTGCAGGCAGGGCAGAACGAGCGTTTGGGATTTCCCAAGCTGATATTGCGCGGCATCCGGTGGATGCAGGCATTGAGGAACGACCCAACAATGGCACCAAGCACCACTGCAAAGACCGCCAACACGTCCTCCCTCATTCCTTGGGCAGCCGGGTCTCCACGATCTCACAGAGGGCATGCAGCAAAAATTTGTGCGCCTCTTGAATGCGGGCCGTGACTTTGCTGGGCACAATCAATTCGATGTCTGCGGCGCCGGCGGTGAATCCCCCATCCCGGCCAAGGAACGCAAGGGAGGTCATTCCCCTCCGCCTCGCTTCCTCAATCGCTGAGAGGATATTCCGGGACTTTCCACTGGTGGAAAATGCGATGAGGACATCACCCGCCTTTCCGTAAGCCCACACCTGCCTGGAAAACACATCCTTGAAGGCGTAGTCATTTGCAATGGCGGTGAGAAGTCCGGCATCCGAAGCCAGGGCAATCGCAGGATAAGGTCTGCGGTCACCGCTGAAACGGCAGGTGAACTCCGTGGCCAGGTGCGCGGTGTCGGCTGCACTGCCGCCATTGCCACAGGCCAGAATTTTTCCTCCCGCAACCAACGCGGCAAGCACGACATCAGCTGCTTTGAGGAGCGGGGCCTCCATGCTGCGGAGAGCCTCCATGGTTTCGAGGGATTCCTCGAGAGAATTGATATAGGCAGAGCTCATGGATTGGAAAGTTTCAGGCGGGAGTCGGATTCAATGAGTTCCCGAAGAGCCGTCCACCCGGAATCATCCATTTGAACAAACAACCGTAGATAAACAGAGACAGCCCATGCGGGATTGGTTGAGAGAATATTCTCCACCGCAGCGACAACCTTCTCGCGGGGAGGTTCGGCCGGGAGGTCTTCAATGAGACCTTCGCCGTCATGGGAAACTCCCAGCGAATCCAGAAACGCCAGGAGCATCGGCTGCCTGGCCGCAAACAGCCAGCCCTGCAGAATCTCAATCGCCACGTCGGCGTTGGCCTTGCGGGCCAACTCTCCGGCCACCCAGGCCAACCGCTCGGGAACAGCTTTTTTATCAATAAAGGCGGGGCGCAGCTTGCGCCGCCCGGCAAGAACCGCTGTCGCGGATTGAAGGAGGGGGCGGTTGGTTTCCCGAATTTCCCCAAGGAGAGAGGCGGCTTGCTCCGGCATCAGGCCGGCAAAGAGTTCAGAGGCAGTCATTTTCGTGTTTTGGCTTACGTGCGGGCGGGGCCGCCGTCAAGACTGGAGACCATCCCGGCAGGAGTCAGGGACAGATCATGAGTGAAAACCTCAGAGGATTCTCAAAAAGAAACAAATCACAACGAATGACACAACTGCTTTTCCCTCATCGAGATCAAAACGCCAAATTCGTTTTTCAGGGGATTTTCACAGCTTTCCACAAGATTCCAGAAAAACCGGCCCGGAGGCACCCGCAGAATCCATTTGCGATGCATTTGACAGCGGGCGTTAAAGGCGCTTTGATGCCTGCACATGAGGAAACTCCTCTTTTTGCTACCACTCCTGATCGTTCTTGTCTCGTGCGCGAGTCGGGAAATCCCTGCCACCAAACTCCAGAAAGCCAATGTGCTCCCGCTGGCGCTTGATGACTCCTTCCAATTCCGCAAACAAAAGCTGGAGTTTTATGCAGCTCAGGTTGCCATCCCCAACCTCAGCGAAACAGTTGGCTTTGAGCGTCAACGCCGCGAATGGGGCACCGTCAGCGAAACAGACCGTGAGCGACTTTACGGCAATTATTTTTCGTTTTTCTGGAGAACAGCCACCGAGGCTGATGTGACCTTTCGCCTGGAATACCGCCAGGCCGCCCTCGGCAACTACGTGATGGCACAAGAACGCTACTACCCCTCGGCAAGGGGCTCCTACCAATCTGACTTCAAAGTGATTGGAGATGATTTTCTGGAATTTGGACGTGTCACGTCATGGCGGGCGCTGTTGATCGTGGACGGAAAGATCGTCGCTCTGACACAATCGTTTATTTGGAGATGAAAACTGGCTATTTGAATAATCAACCGTTCCGGGTATGGCCTGCCAAAGTGGTGGGCAAGGGGTGGCACGGGTCCTTGTGAGTGCGAAAGATTCAGTCTCAGTGGGGGTTCTTGATCGCACGGTGTGTGTGAAGGTCGAGGGGCGGGGAACCTTTCAAAACAGCATTGGTTTGAAGCAGGTCATTAAAAAAATGATCCAGCGAGGGCATCGGGATTTTGTCATCGATCTCAAGGATTGCGATGTGATGGATTCCACGTTCATGGGCACTCTGGCGGGAGCCGCCCTTCGCCTGCGCGAACTGGGGCAGGGGCAACTGTCCGTTTCCAATGCCAACACCCGCAGTCATGATCTTCTGGTCGGCCTCGGGCTGGATCAACTTTTTCATGTTTCAACGCAACCCTTGGGGAACCTGCCAGCGTCGACGGCGCCTGTGCTTCCGCCGGAGGACGGATCCGACACTGCCAGCAAAAGAGCGGTTTTGGAGGCCCACGAAGCGCTTGCTGCAGCAGATGCCAACAATGCGGTCAAATTCCGTGATGTGATTGATTTTCTGCGTCAGGAATTGGGCAGTCCCTCGGACAAGGAGGACGATTCTTCGGAGAGCTGAGGAAACCCGGCCTCAGGAAAACACCGAGACATGTGGACATACCTTTTTTTGGCACTGTTCTTCGGGACGCTGATCGCGCTTCTTGTTGTTCTCAACACCTTCACCCGGCGCATCAGCGAATTGGAGCGTCAACGGGCTGAGCTCCAGCTTGAGGAGGACAGGGTTTTCGATTTTCTTCATGGTCTCGGCGAGGCATTTTCCGAGGGACTAAAATCAGCGGACTTGCACCGACTCATCATTGAGAGCGCCGTCCGGATTTTGGATGCTCATGGTGGATCGCTGTATCTTGCGGACAAAACCGGGGCCACCCTGGTGCCGGTGTTTTTCTCCAAAGGTTGTCCACCCCTTGTGCCGGTACCCCCGCACATTTTGGAGCAGGCAGAAAACACACCGGTGGCGCTCGACAGTTATTTAAAACTGACTGTGATCCGGCCAAAGGAGGGCCCGCTCGGCCAGATTTGGGGGGACGGCAAACCAAGAATCATGACCCAGGACGAGTTGTTGGCAGCAGGTCTCACAGAGAATGCCTCCATGGCCCACTCCCTGTTGGCTGCACCGCTCATTTACCGCCGAAAAATCCTTGGCATCATCGCCCTGGCCAATGGCGCCATGAGCACCCCCTTCACCTCCGAGGACCTCAAAGTCTTCCAGACCATCATCGAACAGTCGGCCTTTGCATTGTTCACGGAAGCCATCTATCTGGAGGCCAGCGAAAAAAAGCGATTGGATCATGACCTTGAGATTGCGAGAGAAATTCAGTCGATCCTCCTACCCGCAATGCCTCCGACGTTTGCGGGGTACGAACTGAGCGGGGTGAATATCCCGGCGCGCCAGGTCAGTGGAGATTATTTTGATTATGTGCATGTGGACGAGACCCATCTGGGAATTGCCATCGCGGACGTCTCCGGAAAGGGAGTCCCGGCTTCCCTCATCATGGCCATGGCCCGAAGTGTGATCCGCAGTGAAGCAAGCGGCAACTACAGCGCGGCAGAAGTTCTCCGAAGAGTCAATCGTCAGCTTTACCCTGACATCAAGGAAGACATGTTCATCAGCATG
>JBGTAR010000305.1:0-7287 GCA_041749815.1 Terrimicrobiaceae bacterium | reverse complement strand
CAATGGTCTCCTCCAGTTGGCAAAGCGATTGGCTCGCGGCTTCCGCTCATTTGAGAACTTCCGCACCATGGCATACCTCAAAGCTTCCCATCTCCAACTCAATCTTCCCACACTTTAACCCACTCATTTTAGCGAAGAGGCACATCGGAGCTTACTGAGTTGGAACAGATCGGTGGCCACGGCCACGCAGGCTCGCAAGAACTTCCTCCACACAGGCGTCAACGTCCGCTGTGCCAGTATTGACGGTGACATCGTAATCCATAAAACGGTGGACCACGTCCACGAGCCCGCGCGCGCGCCCGATGATCCGGTCGCCACGTGCGCCCTCGCGAGCCTCAAGCACTTCTATCGGACAGACCACACCAACATGGAACACGTCCAAGCCATCGAAGGCCCGGCAACAACTTTCATACATGCCCTGGTCGTGCAAGACATGGTCAAAGATAATGTTGTTGCCGCTCTCAACCAACGCCCGGACAGTTGGAGCCATGCTGTCAATAACACGCTGGAACACCGGCCCGAACACGGCAGAAACGCTCAACGGTTCCCCGGGGGTGGAGGTGCGCACCATTTCGACTCCCTGAGCAGTGAAAACGTCCGTGTGAGCCTGCGTGCCAGTGTCGGCCCCACGATAGTAGCGCGGGGCCGAGGCGAAAATAAAATCGTCAAACCCAATACACAGATAGGGCATGAGAATCTTTTCCTGCAAAGCCCGGCAGAGGGTCGCCTTCCCAGCACTCGAGGCCCCATTTACGAAAATGATCCGGGGCCAGGGTATTTCATCCGTCATTCGCATCTCCCTTCGCTGACCTGAATGTGTGACATTGTCTTCGTTGGTGCTCATTCGATCCGAGGTTATTCAGCCGCGCCAATCAAGGGGATTTAATTTTTTTTAGCGTCGCCAGCGACCTGTCCCCACCAATGGGGAAATGAATAACCAAACCAGACATGGTTGCGGATCGCGATTCCTTATTTTCTGAAAAAGCGAAGCTCGCTCCCCCTGGGAACGATGGCCTCGCGCCTGCGGGGCCGGCAATCCTGCGCTGCCTCAACCACACAATAATGCACCCCCTAATGAGCTTCAGGGGAATTTGTAGCTTGATGACACTACTGATAAGGGAGACTCATTACGTCATTACTTGTTTCTGGTTGCAATCTTGGATTATAAGCTATGGGGAAGCCCCTTTCTGGCTGTTGCCACCTGAATGGCTGTTCTAGAGTTTGATAATGAATCTTAAAACGAGGCTGGGTTGCATAATGTCGTATGGCATCGCAGAGCCGGTTGCTCCCGTGGTGACGGACCCATTGTTGGCGCTGGTGGCGCGGACAACCGCCAATGCACTGCCTGGAGGTGGGTTTTGAGTAGCTGTGGAGGTTCCTGTCGGAATAGTATGAGCATGACTTGGCAGATTCTGGGCTGTGAGCACATTGGTCTCGGATCCGATTTTTTCGCCAAGGAGTCGGTCCGTTGACAGTCCGGAGCCCTGGCCACTGCCAACCGGCACCCGGCCACGAAGATCGGGGACGCGGAAATTGCCTGCCCCCTCCCCTCCGGTATTATAGAAATTTTCAATCACCGCATAGAGCCCTGGAGCAAAGTCCTGCGAGTAAACAGAACCATCGCAAAGCAGCCAGCCGGAGGGAGGGTTCAACCCGGCAAACGCCATGATCGTTCCCGGAGGAACGGATGGAGCCAAATTGGCAGGATCACCGTCATCGCGCAGGCGGTAAAAAATATTTTGGAGATTTCGGGTTGAGGCCAACAAGGTCATTTGGCCTCCTGTTCCTTTGATCGAATACCCATCATTGTCCCACTCCGCCAGATCGTCCGACACTTCAAGCTGGTAGTATTTGATGACTTCGGATTGAAACGTAAGTTCAACAGCACCCTTAATTCCAGGTTGAAATGGGAGTGGCACACCGACTTGAATAGGCTCAGCGAATACAAATCCCCCTACGAGCAGGAAAGAAGCGAATGTGGATGCGATCAAGTGCTGTGGTTTCATATTTGTGGTGGTTGTAGGTTTCGTCAGCGTTTGAGCGCTGGAACCCGCTACCGGGAGCGCCGCGCTGCAACAGGGCTTGGAATTCAGGTAGATCATTTGAACTCAGCGCGGGTCAGCCATAGTTTTCCATGCGCTTGTTCTGTGTTGGTTGTCAGTGTGCTATCGGATCAAAATGCGCCTCAATTGCCAATTCAATCTTGGGAAACTGATCAGACTTGCGTATCAGCCCTGCGCCATCCTTTAGTTTTTCAGTGTTCATGAAGGCGACTCCAAGATTGAAGTAGGTTTGGGAAAATTCGGGCAAAGTCTCAACCGCTCTCTGGAGATATGGAACTGACGCGGCATGTCTCCCCGTATCCGACAAAGCTGCGCCATAGTTCGTCAACGTGATGGCGGATGCACGATCATGTTGGGCGAACTGAATGAGCATCTCCTTGATCATCGCGCAGGATTCATTGAAGTGAGTCTCGCCCGTGAGAATCTTCTCCACAAGACGCTTGGCTTTCATATTCGTGTCATTCTCTGAGAATTTCATTTAATTCCCGAAGGTTGAAGTCAGCCTACGCCTGATTGAGGGCGCGCTCCGACTAATGGATAAATGGTTAATTGGCGATGTGGAGTTCGACTCGCACTCGGTCATATGCTAAGATCGAAGCCTTTTTCGACCTCGAAGAATAACCATTGAAGTTGTAGCGAATGCGATAAGCAGACTCGTAGTTGGCTCGGGAATGACCATGACATTGACCACTGCAGTATTGCTACCAGAAACCCCCGGGACTTCAGCTAGTGTAATTCCAAGAGTATAAGACCCCTCAGTATTCAGATCCCAATTGCTTCCATCAGTGAAAAAGGATGCGGGAATCACTATCAAGGCAGGGACGCTTAGATCTGTGAAGACTGATTCGTAGGCCTCGACACCGGCAGAAGTGGAAGTGAAATCAAATTGAATCAACGACGGTGTTAGAAGTGGCAATGCGGCTGAGAGAGAGAACACCAAATCTTCCCCTAAGGGCACCGTGACGGTGCTCGGTGCAGAAATAACGGCAGATGTGACTGCATCCCCGACCATTGGATTGGGATCAATTGCATCCCCAATCCCATCAAAATCAGAATCTTCTTGGCCTGCATTACTGACACTAGGTGCATTGTCGAAAGGGAAACCGATTCCGTCTGCATCTTGGTCATCAGAATTGGTATCTCCCGTTCCGAGAACCAGTGCACCGTGCGACACATTGGAACTCAGGATTGAGAGCGTGAGGAGTGCGATAGTGATACTTACGATTTTAGTTGATTTCATATTTGGTTAAGGAATTTAGTGCCGAACAGTATTATTGAGCTGCACGCGGCAATTTACCTCCAAATGCGGCATCGAAGGGCAGACTCTGTCCATGGCGTCTCATTGGTGGCTTTTTAACCTTCATTGAGACCCTTTTTCAAGGATAAACAATTTCACTCTTCGGCTACGTAGTCAGTCCAGATCAAAGGAAAGCGGCTTTCCGGTTTACGGTCGGGCATTGAGAGATAAATCATCGTCCTCGCGGCATGGGCATTTGCGTTGATGTCTGGTTGTCGTTTTGAGGGGTGTCATTTCGCTTGGAGATCACACTTCACCGAGTCGGCTGCTTGCCGAGGCAACTCACTGACACTTTGTGGCCAAGTTCCTGGCCTTTTGTTTCAGGGCGTTTTTATTCCCCTGGTCTGTGACGGATGTGCCCGGCCCAAACCTATGAGCTGCCGACCTTTTTTCTGGTTGGGTCAGTTTGTTTTGAGGACCTCGATGAAAGCTTCCTGGGGGATGTTGACGGTTCCGATGGCCTTCATCCGCTTTTTGCCTTCTTTTTGTTTTTCGAGGAGTTTGCGTTTGCGGCTGATATCGCCGCCGTAGCATTTGGCGGTGACGTTTTTACGCAGGGCACTGACCGATTCGCGGGCGATGATTTTTCCGCCAATGGCGGCCTGGATGGCGACTTGGTAGAGTTGGGTGGGGATCACCTCTTTGAGTTTGGTGGCGAGGGCGCGCCCGCGGGCCTCGGCTTTGTCGCGATGGACGATGCTGCTGAAGGCGTCCACGCGCTCGGCGTTGACCAACATGTCGAGTTTGACGAGGTTGGCGGCCACGTAACCGGCGTGTTCATAATCCATGGAGCCATATCCGCGGGTGATTGACTTCATTTTGTCCACAAAATCGACGAGGATTTCATTGAGCGGCAGGGTCGTTGTGAGCATGACCCGTTTGGTGTCGAGAGATTCGGTGTGGGTGACTTCTCCGCGTTTTTCCATGATAAGCTGCATGAGGGGCGAGATGTACTCGTTGGGGATCATGATAAAACATTCCACGATGGGCTCGCGGATTTCGCTGATGACGCTGAAGTCGGGAAGCTGTTCCGGGTTATCGATACGGAGGACCTCCCCGTTGGTTCGGAGGACCTCGTAGATGACCGATGGGTAGGTGGCGATGATGTCCATGTCGAACTCCCGGCGGAGGCGTTCGAGAATAATTTCCATGTGGAGGAGACCGAGAAATCCGCACCGGAATCCAAACCCAAGGGCCACGCTGGATTCAGGCATGAATTGGAAAGCAGCGTCATTGAGCTGAAGTCGGCCCATGGCCAATTTTAGTCGCTCAAAATCGGCGGTGTTGATGGGATAGATTCCGCTGAAGACCATGGGTTGAACTTCCTGGAAGCCGGGGAGTGGTTCGGTGGCGGGAATTCTGGAGCTGGTGAGGGTGTCTCCGACCTTGACCTCGGTGGTGGCCTTGATGTTGGCGATGACGTAGCCAATGTCCCCGGCGATGAGTTTGTCTTTGGGAAAAAATTTGGGCAGTTGGGGGCGGAAGATGCCGACTTCCTTGACTTCATAGGAGCGGTTGGTCGCCATGAGTTTGACAGGATCGCCGGCTTTGATGGTTCCCTCCATGACGCGGGTGTAAATGACAACGCCCCGGTAGGTGTCGAAGGTGGAGTCAAAGGTCAGGGCTCGAAGGGGATCCGTGGGTTTTCCGGTGGGTGCGGGAATTCGTGCAACAATGGCCTCCAGGATTTCCTCGATACCGATTCCCGCTTTTGCGCTGGCGTAAATGGCCTCGTCAGACGGAATGGCAAGGATGTCTTCCAACTGTTTGTTGACGGTCGGGAGATCGGCATTGGGGAGGTCGATCTTGTTGACGACCGGAATGAGTTTGAGGCCTTGTTTTTCTGCGAGGTGGACGTTGGCAACGGTTTGGGCCTCGACGCCCTGGGCCGCATCCACAATGAGTAGGGCTCCTTCGCAGGCGGCCAGGGAGCGGGAGACTTCGTAGGAGAAATCGACATGGCCGGGTGTGTCCGAGAGATTGAGTTTATAGGTGATGCCATCCTTCGCTTTGTATTGCATCGCGATAGGGTGGGATTTGATGGTGATGCCCCGCTCACGTTCGAGGTCCATGGCGTCCAGAAGCTGTTCTTGGGCCTCCCGTTTTTGGATCGTGCCGGTGAATTCGAGGAGACGATCCGAGAGGGTCGTCTTGCCGTGGTCGATATGCGCGATGATGCAGAAGTTGCGCGTGAGTTCGATTGCCATTAGATAAAGAGGGACACTATCCTCAACGGAACTCCTTCGGTCAACTGTGCAAACCCAACGCTTTCAAATCACCCCGCAGCTTTTTGTCATCATCGCCCTCGTCCTGGTGGCCCTTGCGCTCCCCATCGGGTTGGTGATCTGGGCCTTTGCGGGGCCGAAGACGGAGACCATCGAGCGGGAGGCCCCTGCGGAATTACGGGATGCCCTCACGGCCATTGCAGAGAAAGGCCTTCCTCCGGCCACCGTGGATTCCAGCGGGCGGGAGCTCTTTTTTGAGGTGGCAGATGTTCCCAAAGTTGCCAGTTCCCTCTCCAGCCTGGCTTCGGACCTGGGAGGAACCTCTCTGGAGGGAGCTCCGGAGAGTGGAGCCTTGAGGATTTTGGTTTCCATCCAGCCGGAAAAATTTCCGGAGTTTGCCCGTCAAACCGAGTTGATCACGGGCAACAAAATTCTTTCCCATGAGAATGAAGAATTTTCAGGCATGATTGGTATCAACCTGACGCCAGCGGGCAAACCGTGAACATTTTTGTGTTTGCCCTCCCGTTTGAGGCGGTGGGGCTTCAGCTTGCGAATAAAAACTCACACGTTTGGGTCCTTGGTGTCGCGGGAAATTCTGCCGCCAAAAGATTTGAAGAGCAGCTTGGGGATTCCGAGCTGCCGAAACTTGTGATTTCTGCGGGGCTGGCCGGGGCCTTGAAGCCGGACCTTTCTGTGGGGGATATTGTTGTGGGAGAGGATTCTGAGCCATGGTTCCTGGAAAAGCTTCACTCCCGGGAAGGCAATACCTGGACGAGAGGTCAAATTCATACCGTGGATTCCATCGCGTCAACCCACCAGGAAAAAGCCATGTTGGCGGAACGGACGGGAGCACTTGTCTGTGATATGGAGTCCGCTCGGATTGCCACCATCTGTCGAACTCGGGGCATCGCGTTCGCGGGGGTTCGTGCGGTTAGCGACACCGTGGATTTTGAGATGCCCGTGCCGCCGCAGTACCTTGCACATCCGGGAACCGGCAAACCCGATGTGCCAAAATTGATTGGCTCGCTCCTCAGGAAGCCTTCCAAAATCCCGGCCTTTTTTCAGATGATCCGGGATGCATCCCTCGCCCGAAAGGCGCTTGGAGGGTTTCTGCGCCAACTGGAGTGAGGAGTTTCTCATCAGAAGACATGAGATTAAAACTGAGCATTGCGTATGACGGAGCTGCCTACAAAGGCTGGCAGAGCCAACCGTTTCGATTAACCGTGCAGGATTTTTTGGAGGACGCTTTGCTCCGGATCACGGGCAGACGTGTTGTGGTCCATGGGGCGGGACGCACGGACACGGGAGTTCATGCCTTGGGTCAGGGAGCTCACATCGAGGTTCCGCCGCTTTTCCAAGCTGAGGAGTGGCAACGGATTTTGAACTTCAACCTGCCTCCGACGATTCGCATCATGCGGTGCCAACTGGCAACCAAACATTTTGATGCCCGGCACTCGTCGAAAGGAAAAATTTATCGTTATCTCATTCGAAACCATCACGTGATTCTTCCCCATGAAGCGGATCGGGTGTGGATGGTGCCAGAGAAACTCGACATGGATCTTCTGCGTGCAGCGGCAGCAACCTTTGTTGGCAGACACGATTTTCGGAGTTTCACGATGAATCGAAAGGCTCCTGCTCAGACGATTCGTCACATTTCACAGATCACGGTGACGAAAAAGGCGTCGCTGATTGCCATCACCTT
>JBGTAR010000304.1:0-8182 GCA_041749815.1 Terrimicrobiaceae bacterium | reverse complement strand
GTCATTGGGACCCTCGGTGATTCCAGTAATCCGAGGTTAATTGCCTTCTTGGATCGATTCTTTGTTACCTTCGTTTCCTTCTGTTAAAAAATCTTATTCGCCTGACCGGCATCGAGGAGGTGTCATCAAGTGGGGATACTGAGAGGTTGCCAGCGGCCGCACGTGTAAAATCAGGAAGGCGACAGGATGTCGCCGCGCCCTGTTTGCAGCGCCCCCCTGGGATCGGCAAACTTTCGTCGCCGCTCTTTTGCGACCCGCCCTTCGTGCTGCACATTTTTGCTCGGCGAATGAATGCGCCGCTCCCAGGGATTTACGCCCCACTGGGATCGAAAATAACAGTTATTTTAGGTGATGGGACTCGTCCCTTATGGGTTGTTGCTGGGGATGCTACTTCACCCAACAATCACGTCCGAGCCAAAGTAGGAGTGGAGGGCCTCTGGGAGGCGGACAGAGCCGTCGGGCTGGAGGCCGGACTCCAGGAGGGCCACATAGAGCCGGGCCAGGGCGGTTCCTGAGCCATTGAGGGTATGACAGAACTGCGTCTTGCCATCCTCCCCTTTAAAACGGAGGTTCATCCTTCGGGCTTGGTAATCACCAAAATGCGAGCAACTCGAAACCTCAAGGTAGTCCCCCTGCCCCGGAGCCCAGACTTCGATATCGTAGGTGCGGGTTGCACCAAACCCGAGGTCGCCGGCGCAGAGTTCGATGACCCGGTAATGGAGGCCCAGACGCTGCAAAACCTTCTCCGCATCGGTGGTGAGTGACTCCAACTCGAATGCGGCGTCTTCCGGGCGACAAATTTTGACCAGTTCAACTTTGTCAAATTGATGCATACGAATGAGTCCCCGGGTGCCAAGACCAGCTGAACCCGCCTCTCTGCGAAAGCAGGGGGTGTAGGCTGCGTAGTGAATGGGCAGCTCGGCAACGATTTCGTCGCGGTGCAGGTTTGTGACAGGAACCTCGGCGGTTGGGGCAAGGTAGAGATGATCTTCCGCCGTCCGGTAGAGCTGATCCTCAAACTTCGGCAGTTGGCTTGTGCCGGTGAGAGCTTCGGGACGAACGAGGTGCGGAGGGGCAACCTCCACATACGTGCCCTCCTTCGTGTGGAGATCGAGGAGAAAATTGATGAGTGCGCGTTCGAGCCGGGCCCCCTGCCCTGTGAAACAAACAAACCCGCTACCGGCGACTTTGGCAGCGCGCTCAAAATCGACCAACCCCAATCGCATGGCGATGGCAAGGTGGTCCTGCGGGTCCGTGATCAGAGGTTTTTCTCCCCAGGTTCTGAGGAGGGGATTTTCTGCGGCGGTGCGACCCGGTGGGATATTTTCATGCGGAAGATTGGGCAACGAGAGGAGCAAATCCCTTTGACGGGTGGAATACTCCTCCCCGGCCTTGCTGAGTTCCTCCATCTCGGAAGCGCGGCTTTTGACGTCCGCCTCAAGGGCTGAGGAATCCAAGCCCTGTGAACGCAGTTTTCCGATTTCCTTGCTCAGGCGGTTGCGATCCGCTTGGATTTGCTGAAGACTCGTTTCTGCAGACCGACGCATCCCATCCCAATGCAAAATTTCATCCACCGAAGCCACAAGGGAAGGATCCCTCGCGGCGAGGCGGGCTTTGATTTCGTCGGGTTGGTCGCGAAGGAGGCGGATATCAATCATTTACAATCAGAGCATTTACAAGATTCCCGCCGATCACAAGTTTGTATAACCTTCTCAACGTAGCAATTTTTTCACATGCCAGTTCAGTTCCGCGATTATTACGAAACCTTGGGGGTTGCAAAGACTTCCAGCCATGACGAAATCCGTTCCGCTTTCCGCAAGCTGGCGCGCAAATACCATCCCGACGTCGCAGCTGAAAAAAAGGGGGCTGAGGAGAAATTCAAGGAGATCAATGAGGCCTATGAGGTGCTGGGGGATCCTGAAAAACGCAAAAAGTACGATGATCTCGGACCCAATTGGCAAAATCCCCCACCTCAGGGCGGACCAGGGGGTGGAAATTGGGGGGGAGGATACTCTCGCGGCGGAGGGGGCGTTGAATACGAGTTTGGGGGGACGGGATTCAGCGACTTCTTCGAGCAAGTCTTTGGAACGCGGCGCGGATCTAGGGCGGCCGGTGGCTGGCAGGATTTCGAAGAAAGCGTCCCTCTTCGCGGGCAGGACATTGAATCCGATATTCTCGTGACGCTGGAGGAAGCATTCCATGGCTCCACCCGAAGCATTTCCTTCCGGCGCGCGAGCAGCCCAAAGGCGGAAACCTACACCGTGCGAATCCCGAAAGGTGTGAGGGAGGGCCAGCGAATCCGATTGGCAGGGATTGGCGGAGCAGGAGCCGCTGGAGGGAGCGCGGGCGATCTGTATCTGCGAGTCAAATACGAAAAACACCCTGACCTGGAAATCTCAGGAACCGATGTCATTCACGAGTATGAAATTCCTGCGTGGGAAGCCGTATTGGGAACAGAAATTTCTGTGCCGACGCTTGAGGGGCGTGCCAAGTTGAAAGTGCCGGCAGGTTCACAACCCGGCCGAAAATTCCGACTGGCAGGCAAGGGACTCCCCGGCAAAGACGGAGTCCGGGGGGATTTTTATGTCCTCCTGCTCGTGACGCTTCCCGCATCGCCGATCACAGAAACCGAGCGGGACCTTTGGAGCAAGATCGCTGATCTTCATAAATAAAAAGCGGCGGGCATGGGACTGCCTCGCCCCACCAATCTCGAGGGACGGTTCGCGCTTGTGTCAGCTTGCTCCTCTTTCCAGAGATCTATTTTTAAAGCCCGGTGCCTGAGATCAGCAAAATTTGAGGTCCAGCATCCGGGGTCCAGGGATTGATGGCAAATTCACCGGCCTCGATGCGGATGATCATTGAGAGCGCAAGAGTTCTCACGTCACCGAGATTGAGCCCCATGTACGGATTGGGATAGTTCTCCAGATTTTTTAGGGCCAGCCGAAACAACCGCACGGCGGGAAACATTCTTCGTCCATCCTTGGGATGTGCAGGCCGCTCATATTGTTTTTTGAGATGCACAAAGGCCCCGGCGAGTTGGATCAGTCCCTTAAAAAATGCATAGTTTTCATCACGTCCCTTGAGCCAGAGATGTTCAAGGACATCATGGGCTTCGTAATAATCACCTGAATTAAAACATCGAAAATAAGCGAGGTAGCAGGGGTGAAGGGAGGGATCTCCCTCAAACGTCATGGATCGCACGAACTCATCGATGCGTTCGGCTTTTTTCATGAGGTGTTCTTCAAGCCCCCATCATTCCCCGTCAGCAGCCAATCGGTCCTCAAGAATTTTGACCCGCTCGTAGAGTTTGTTGATGTTGCGGAGAAGGACGAAGTTTTCCTTAAATTCTCTCATCGGCCTCGCCGGCAGACCAACAAGAATTTCTTTGGGGGGAACGGATTTGGTCACGCCTGCCATGGCGCTCACGATGGCTCCATCGCCAATTTCGATGTGGCCGTTCACACCTACTTTGCCAGCAAGCGTCACCGAGCTGCCAACCTTCGTGCTTCCAGAAATTCCAACCTGGGCACAGAGAATGGAATGTTCGCCAACCGTGACATTATGACCAATCTGCACGAGATTATCAATTTTTGTGCCATCAAGAATCCGCGTGCGTCCAAACCTTGCCCGGTCCACGGTGGTGTTCGCACCAATTTCGACATCATCCCCTATTTCCACAATTCCCGTCTGAGGAATCTTCTGCTGGCGTCCCTCCAGGAGTTCGTAGCCAAAACCATCCGAACCAATCACCACGCCAGGGTGCAAAATCACACGATTCCCGATTTTGGAGCGCTCAAGGATGGTCACCGTCGGATGGATCAGGCAGTCCTCTCCAAGATCGACGTTATGTCCAATGTAGCTGCCGGCTGAGACGACACTTCCTTTCCCAATCCGCGCCCCAAACTCCACCACCACATGGGCCCCCAGGTGAACACCCTCGCCAATCTGCGCATCGGCTGCAATCACCGCCGTGGGATGCACTCCAGGCAAATAAAGCACCGGAGCGGGCGCAAAATGTTCCAAGAGCGTTGCAAAAGCTTTGGAGGGACTCTGAACAAAAACAGGAGCCACGCCGACGTCTTCAACAAACGCCTCGGGAACCAGGCAGGCCGTTGCCTTCGAGATTCTTAGGTTCTTGAGATATTTCGGGCTTCCATAAAACGAAAAATCACCTGGGCCTGCATCATCCAAAGATGCAGGCCCGGTGATTTCAAGATCGGAATGATGGGTTGCGACCCGGCCGCCAATAATTTCTGCAGCCTCCCGAAGGGTCATTGGGAAATACTCAGTTAGGTTTTGCAGCGGGTGCTGCCTTGTTTAATGCGGCAATCAATTCGCTGCTGAAGTCGAGGTCTGCCCGTGAGTAAAGCACCACGGGAATCTGGCCCATGCTCATGCCGCTTTTGTCCATGACGATATCAAACCCTGCGGCTTTGACCTTCTCGTTAACAGTTTTCATGATGTCTTCGACGATGTCCTTGCGCATGCGCATGAATTGTTCCTGGAGTTGGCGCTCGCGGGTGCCGCGGAACTCGGAGATTTCACGATCAAGGTTTCTGGCCTCTTGAACTTTTTCATCACGGATTTTGGCGGTCTTTTCTTTCCCGTCCTTGCTCAACTCAGGCTTTTCAACTTCTTGGTTGAGCTTGTTGATTTCGTCCATGGATTTTTTCAGTGTCTCCAGACGCTCATCCAACTCTTTTTTGGCACCCGCACGGGCATCGTTGAGTTTGGCTTCCGCGTCCTTGGTTTTGTAGTAGGCCGTGAAAACAGCATTCATATCGACGATGCCAAGTTTGATTTGAGCATGGGCCGATGAGGAAGCCGCTGTGACGGCAACAAGGATTGTGAGACAGGTAATAATGGAACGACGATTGATCATAGGTATTTGGATTTGAGAAAATGCAGGAATTGACCGGCAGTCAAGATATGACCACCGAAGGTTGGGTTTTGTTCAAAATTGATAACCAATATTGAAATTAAATTTGCCAGGAGGGCCATTGAAACTTTCGTAAATGACGGGAATTCCGTAATCAACCCGGATGGGGCCGATGGGGAGATCCAGTCGGAGACCGATACCAATATCGGCATTCACGCTGTCCGTTCCAAAGTCATAGGCATTGGGATTAACAAAACCAACGTCGGAGAAGACGGCGCCACGAACACGGGAAATGATGGGGAACGTGAGCTCCACGGTGAGGTAGGCCAAACTGTTGCCGCCGATGGGATTATCATCTTCATCCACTGGACCCACTTCACGGAAGTTGAAACCACGGAGATTGTTTGCTCCACCAAGATAGAGGCGGTCAAAGATGGGGACACCCTCGCCGTATTCATTACTATCCTGGCTTCCGCCCCAGCCATCCACCACAGCCAGTTGACCTTTCACAAGAAAGATAATGTCCCATGGAAGAGAGAAATATTTGGAGGCCTCCAGGGAAAGACCATAAGTTTGCACGTCGCCGCCCAAACCGCCCCCTGCGAGGAAGCCGGTGAATTGCACGACCTCGCCTCGCCGGGTGAGAAACAGACTGTCACGGGTATCCCAAACAAGCGCGCCCTCAACGGCACTGCGGGTGTAAGTACCTTCGGCCTCTTCGATTTCAATGCCGACGTCATCTTCATCCACATTGAAGATTTTGATTTGCTCAAGGCGATATTCCGCCCTGGCGGTGAGGGCTCTCCAAATCTGCTTCCGCGCCTGCACGGCGAAGCCCACATTTGACTGGTCGTACACATCCGAAAGGAAGTTCGCTTCGCGGTAGTATCCTTCGATACCAACAGAAAGCTTGTATCCGAGGAACCATGGCTCGGTGAGAGAAATCACAAAATCTTTTCGGCGAAGACCATATTGGCCACGGATCCGAAAACGTTGCCCGCCGCCGGTGAATCGCGGCCAGTTGAACAGGTCAAAGTTGGATTGGCTGAGCTCCGCAAAACCAATCAAGCTGTCAATCGTGCTGAAACCGACACCAAAGTTGAATGCCCCGGTGCGTTTTTCTTCAACGATCACGCTGAGGTCTTTGCGACCTGGGACGATGGTCTCGCTGGGCGCCATCTCAACCCGGGAAAAATAGTTCAAGTTCTCCAAGCGTTTGCGACTGACATCGACAAGGGTCGTGTCAAAGACATCTCCGGGGCGAACAGCAAGCTCCCGTCGAATCACCCGATCTTTTGTTCGGGTATTGCCTTGGATATTCACAAGATTGAGATAGGACTGCAGGCCTTCGTCGATTCGGAAGACGACGTCCACATTGCCTGGGCCTGCAGGGATGATTTCCGGCATGGTGACCATGTCCACGTAGCCGCGAGCTCCGTAGAAGTCGCGAATGGTTTTTAAGTCATCACCAAGTCCCTGCGGAGTGAAGAGAGTTCCATTGTTTAATTTGAGAATCGATTGAAGCTCATCCACAGGGACAATATTCACTCCATCCAGACGAACGGCATTCACGCGGTAGATTTGTCCTTCAACAATTGTCACGATCACTTCCACCCCATTGTCCCCAAGAGGCTCGGTGCGAATATCCGTGATTTCGACATCAGCGAAGCCACGGTTTTGGTAAAGGGTTCTGAGAGCGAGACGGTCTTCCTCCACTTGCGCAGGAACCAATCGCCCGCTCTTGTTCAGGAACGAGAGAAGGTTCCAACGTTTGGTCGTCATCGCTTTCTGAAGGTCGCGGGGAAGGATGCTGTCATTTCCAATAAACGTGATCCGCCGAACGATCATCTTGGGTCCCTCGGAGATATCAAAAATCACCCGCACGCGATTTCCACCAGGGATTTCTTCCACCCGGTACTGAACATCCACCTCGGAAAAATTCCTGTCCTCGTAAATCTTGAGAATTTTTTGCCGGTCGTCTTCGAGCCTTTCCTCGCTGAGGACCTCACCAACTTTGGAACCGATTTCGCGACGCACACGATTGAGAGAAATTTGCTCCGCCCCTTCGATCACAATTTCTTCCACCACCGGTCGGCCCTGAAGCAGAACCGTCACTTTGACACCCTCCCCCAATGGCTCCGCAAAAATTCGGACGTTGGCGACACCGCCCGTGGCGTAGAGATTTCGGATATCCGCCTCGGCGGCACGCTCCGAGTAGGGCTGACCAATTTGTGTGGCAAGGTTTGCCAGCACACGATCACGGCTGATGCTGGGCGCACCCAGATATTCGACAGCGATTTCTTTAACGATCGGCCCCTGACCGGTTTGGGCGAAGGCGTGATTCGCCGTGACCGGGAAGAACCCGCACGCAAGCAATGCAATAAAATATCTGACTTGTCTCATGGTTATGGCAGCAAAAATCCGGCGGGCATTTGTTCTGGATGCACCGGTGAAACGTTGTTCATTCCGAATCCGCCGCAAAAGGTCAAGAAACGTTTTAAATTTCGCGGTATCATTCTTCACAAAATCACCCCGCATTTTGGCGATTTTCCGTCCGTTCTCGCGCGTGATTGGTCACCAAAATCCTCAGCTTCCTTATAGAAATGGGGGGATTGTGATTCAGTCGCGGAGGATAAATTTTACGACGGGGTGTTCAAAATTCACAAGTTCGGCCTTCGGAGTTTTTAGTGCTGTGCTGGCGTGCCAATAAGTCCAAGGCAACAAAATGATGGCTCCCAATGTCAAAAGGACCACCCGCGTGGTGTTGTTGAAAGGCGGGAGGAATCTTTTGCCTCTCAGCGCCTCGGCAAGCAACACAAGCAAAATTGGACCCCCAACAAGCACGACGGCCACGGCCAACGGATTCAAATACAAGGCGTGCTCCCAATCTCCAGCCACCAAACTTCTCACCGCTCGTGTCCCGCCACAGAAGGCGCACGGCAGACCAGTCATGCTGTGAAAAGCACAAAATGACGGGCTGGGAAACACTTGCGGCCAAAAAATCAGCCAGGCAACAAGCCCCGTCAGACAACCAAAAAACAACAATCTTCCCGTTCGCTCACTTTTGCCAATCGGCAGGGGCGGCGGCTTGAGACTTGAGGAGGCCATGGGAAAATAAGTTAAGCGAGTGGGAAATTGATGGCTAAAAAATCGATGCCCGCCTTGTAGAATAATCCCCGACTCATTATTTCCAAGATTCTGTTTGAATTCCGCGTGTTTGCATCAGAAAGTTCTATGTGCGACAGAATTGCACGTCTTTACACCCTATGATTGATATTAACCCGAATTTCCAAGCCGTCAAAG
>JBGTAR010000303.1:0-2266 GCA_041749815.1 Terrimicrobiaceae bacterium | reverse complement strand
CGCAAATCATGCGGAGATCGCGGACGGAGTCAACGCCGCGATTCCAAACATCAAAAAATTTTCTCTTCATGTCACAGGCGGCGGTTTCGCGCACAGAAGTTCAGGTTTCCAAAGGCTCGAACATTTGCTAGTGAACTGGCATGAAGCCTCTTCATGGATTCTTCTGGTCGTCGTTTTCCTTCGTGTTTTTGTGGGGAGGGCTTTCTCTCCAAGCGCAAAATTCACGCCCTGACAACACACCGTTTCTCATTCAGGACGGATTTGGGCCATTTGGGGAGAACTTGCCGAATGATGGCTTGGAGTATTGTTGTCCCACGGCAACCACGATGGGGCTTTTTTGGTTGGGCTCAAACGGCTACACGATGCTGGCCCCATCCACCTATGACCCTCTTAATCCTGCCGATGTGGCAGCAGCGCTGAATATTGACCTGGCGATCGCGGGGTTGATGCAGACCAGTCCGGGTGGGGGAACCAAAGCCGGCACCGTTCCGGCCATTCAAACGTATTTTGGACTCAAGGGGCTCTCGTCATCTGCGACGGCCGCCGGGCAGAGCTTTCCCACGCCGGCAGAAATTGGTGCCAGTCTGACGGGTTATAATTTCACAGTGCTCTCCGTGGGATGGTATCACACCACCGATCCCAACGAATGGGTCAAAAAAGGCGGACACTGCATTGCCTTGGTGGATTATGTTGATGGGTCGCCAAACAGCACCATTACCATTCACAATCCGATGTCGGAAACTCTGCAGACGCCCATGGTTTTGGAGATCACCGACGCACCATCTGCCAATGCCAGTCTCAATGGACATTATCAACTGCAGCAGGGCATCCTAAGCGGACCGACCGTTGTTCCTGTGCTTCAAGGGATGTTCACTTTTAATCCCGGAGCCCTGCCTGCCCCCGGGTTGTATGATGATTTTGATATTTCTGCGAATGGGGGTCTTACCATCAACACCAATGGATCCACGTTGACCGCGCCCGCCCGGCTTGTGGGTTCCGGTTTGCTGACCAAAAATGGGGCAGGGTCCCTGGTGCTTGAGACGGATCTTGTTGGCGGCAACACATTCTCTGGTGGGTTGACCGTGAATGAAGGGTTTTTGGTTGCCACCCAAAACAGTGGCACTCCTGTCGGAACGGGAGACATCACGCTCGATGGGGGAACACTGGCCTTTGCTCCGGCCGGGAGTGGCGGTGATCTCACCCTGGAGGTTTCCGGGGCTGCCAGCACATTCAGCTATGGAGGTGGGACCCTTCAGATTGCGAAGGGCAATTTCGATGAATTGAGTGTGATTCTCGGAGGCAATACCGATGGCGCAACTCACAATGTGGTTCGAAATTTTCATGGGAGTCTGATTGTGGCTGCCAGTGGGGGGCTCTCCAGCTTGGGAACAACTGAGAAGCTATTGGTGAATGGCACCGGAGGAAACCTGCCCCCGCTGTATCACGGGATCGTCCTCTCAGCGATTGTTGGGCAGGATGATGATGTGGATCTTTCCGGAGATTTTTTGACCTATACCACCACCAATGGATTTGTGCGATTTGAGGGATATGTGAGTTCTAACGACACCCCGCTCGGGCCCCCCAACACCAGTGTCTCCACAGTTTACGAAAATGTGACCGATCAGACCCTGGCTGAAAACGCTGCGGCCTATGTGCATGCCCTCAAGGTCACCAACTCCACCATTTCAGGAAGCACCGGTGATTCTCTGCATGTGGGGGCAGAGAATGCGAACGGGGTGGCCGGTGTCATTTTGAATGGCGGTTCGATTGAGGCCACTGTCTTGGATTTCAGTGACAACACCGCTGTCATCTACATGAACGCCGCTGGGGGAGCTATTAGCAGCGAGATTCAAGGAAGCGCTGGTTTGGTCCTTACTGGTCCGGGAACACTCCGCCTCACCGGCGAAAACTCCTATACAGGTGGAACAACCATCAATAGTGGCACGCTCATGGTGGTTTCGAATGCAGGGACTGGCAACGTGGCGGTCAAAGCCGAAGCTACTCTCGGTGGACCTGGCGATGTTGACGGGGAGCTCTTTTTGTCTGGCAGTGTCAACCCGGGCGATCCTCTCCATGCCAACACCGCCGGAATCCTCACGATCAATGGAAACACGACGTTTCTGGATGGGAGTGATTACCAGTGGGAACTCACAACCCTGACGGATTCCCTCACGGGCATAGCAGGCAGCGATTGGGACTTCCTCCAAATCAATGGCGACCTCGACCTTCCAAGTTTTGCTGATAATCTCTTTGCGCAAGTCACACT
>JBGTAR010000302.1:0-4093 GCA_041749815.1 Terrimicrobiaceae bacterium | reverse complement strand
GCCATCGGCGGTGACGGAGACAAGGCAGCCCATCTTGCGGAGGAGGAGAGAAATCACTTTTCGGTTGGAGGGGTTGTCTTCGACGACCATCACGTTCGGAGGATTTTTCCAAAGCATGGCTTCCTGACCAACCTTCGGCGGGCTTGCGATGGATTCCGGCAAGTCAGTGGCTTCTTTGAGTGGGATACAGAACCAGAACCTTGAGCCTTCGCCGGGAGTGCTTTCCACACCAAGGATGCCGCCCATCAAGTCCACCAACTCTCGACAGATGGCCAGTCCAAGGCCCGTGCCTCCGGGCCTTCTGGAAGCTCCAACGGGACTTTGCTCAAAGGGCAAAAAAATGCGCTCGGTCTCTTGAAGGGACAAACCCGAACCCGTGTCCCGGATATTAATTTGCAGCCCAGCCCCAATGTCATGTTCCCCGGGCCACCGTGACACCCGCACTTCCACCTCCCCACAGACGGTGAACTTCACAGCATTGGATACCAGGTTGAGCAGAATTTGTCGAATGCGCGAAATGTCACCCACCCAATACCCCCCGGCATCGGGGTCAATCAAGCGGGTGAGAGTGGTTTCTTTGTTGTCCACAATAATTGAAAACGGCGCAAGAACCTCTGCAAGAACAGTTTCCATGTGAAACGTCTCCTCGTTGAGGGGCATCTTGCCGGCCTCCAATTTGGAAAAATCCAGAATGGTGTTGATGACATCGAGAAGATGCTCTCCTGCCCGCTGGATCATGGTCACAAGGTCACGTTGGGCATGGTCCAGCCTTGTCTCAGAAATCAATTGCGCCGGCGCCAGGATGGCGTTCATCGGAGTTCGAATCTCATGACTCATGCGCGCCAAAAAATCGCTTTTCGCATAGGCGGCCGCTTCCGCCATCTCCAAGGCGATCCGACGTTGTTCGGCTTCCTGCTTTTTGGAGGTCGTGTCGATGATGGTTCCCGCTCCCCCAATGATGTCACCGCCGGGCCCTCGCAACGGGGTTTGCGAAACCTGAATCCACCGCACATCCCCGCTCGGGAGGACAATCCGCAACTCCGATTCAAAGGATTCGTTGTTCTCAAAAAAGCGACGAACCATTTCCAACGTCGCCGCCAGATCGTCAGGGTGGATCCTTTCCTTGCAGTGCTGCCACACAGGCACCACGGACCCGTCAAAACCCAAAATTTCGCTGGCGACGTTATTCAGAGTCAGCTGCTCGCTCTCAAGGTCAATCTCCCAAATCCCAATACGCCCCACCAACGTCGCCGCTTCGAGACGTCGCTGGCTCGCAATCAAATCGCTTTGCGCATTTTTGATTTTGTCGATATCCCGGATTTGAGAGACGAAATAGTGAATATTGGAGGTGTGATCACGCACTCCGGACACGGTGAGAAGCCCCCAAACCGGGTGCCCGGATTTGTGCAAGTAGCGCTTTTCGAGGGTGTACGCCTGGATTTCGCCTGCCAACAGTTTGCGGGCCTCATGAAAATCGGCCTCAAGATCATCAGGGTGAGTGATGGCTTGAAAGTCCAGGGCAAGGAGTTCCTTCCGTGTGTAGCCAAGAAACTCGCAAAACGCGGGATTCACGTCAAAAATGGCGCCTTCCATCGAGACAAAAACCATCCCGGTCTCCGAACTTTCGAAGGCATTATTCGCACGGGGATCCTCCAACCATTTCTCAGAAGCAGCTTCTTCGATGAGGTCGGAATCCGGGGCGGACGGACTGATGTCGGAAAAATTCGTCACTGATGAGCGATAGCTTTATAGAGAATAACACCGCTTTGAGCTTCCACAAGATTTCAGAATGCCTCGAAAAGGGGTTGATGCTGGGGCTTCGGGCAGGGACAATGAGCGCTGAGATATGATGACCCGGATTTTTACGATTTCCAGAAACACTCTGATCGAGCTTGTGCGTCAGAAGGTCTTTTACATTCTGCTGATTTTTGCCCTGTGCGCCATCGGGAGTTCGATCTTTATGGCCAAGCTTTCCTTCCAGGAGGAATTCCAAATGCTCAAGGACGTCTGCCTGGGGGCCATGTCGATTTTTACCTCGCTCCTCGCGATTCTTGCCACCGCAAACTTCCTTCCCAAGGACATGGAAGACCGCACCATCTACACCCTGCTTTCAAAACCCGTGCCCCGCTTTGCCTATCTGATGGGAAAATTGGGGGGGATTCTCATGCTTTTGGGACTTTTTACGCTGTTGATGTCCACGGTATTTGTCCTGGTTTTGTGGCTGCGCGAAACGGCGGTGATTTCGGAAATTCAGGGCCAATTTCAAGGAGCAGAAGCCTCTGAGGAGGCCCGGGCCGCCATCCAATCCGTCAGAGACTCCACGTTCAATCTGAACCTCATCCCGGGGATCTCAATCATCTTTGTCAAAGCCGCTCTTCTCGCCTCAATGACTCTGTTTGTGTCAACATTTGCAACGTCGGCTCTGTTCACGGTCATGGTCAGTGCCGCGATTTATTTTATCGGCCACCTCCAAGCCACGGCGAGGGAGCATTGGATGCAAGGCATGGCCTCGGTGGAATGGTGGCAGACGCTCATGGTGGGTTTTGTGGCACTCATGTTCCCGGACCTCCAGGCCTTCAACCTCACAGATGATGTGATTGCCGGAGCAATCATTCCCCTCACCCTATTCCTCAAGACGTTTGCCCTTGGTGGCGTCTATGTGGTCGTTTATTTCCTGCTGGCTTCGTTTGTCTTTTCCATTCGGGAGTTATGATTCTTCGCCGTCTGATAGCCCTTGTGCTCCTTGCGGTGTTTGGTGCCGCCAAGATGCCCGTGGAAGAAGCCCTCGATGCGGCCCAGAAGTCGGCCCTCCTGCGCTCCACGGCTCTGAATCTGGATTTGCGAGAGCAGGTTGGGCAGATGGGGTTTCTGGCGGCGCTCAGCGGTTTTCGCTCCCCCCTGGCTGCCATTCTCTGGATCGAGGCACACACCGCATGGGAGCGCACCGAGTGGGGACGCATGGCTTCCTTGTTTGATACGGTGACCGGACTGCAGCCACGTTCCACACTCTACTGGGATATGGCCGCGTGGCACATGGCTTGGAATGCCAGCGTGGCGGCGCTGAATGATGAATCCGTGCAGAGTGAGGCCCTGCGGCAGAGGAATCAGCGTCAGTACTTTGAGCTCGGCAAAGAGATCTTGGGGCGCGGAATTCGCAACAACCCCAACAGTTCCCTCTTGCAGGAAAGAATGGCCATTCTTTTGCGGGACAAATTTGAGGATCATTGCGGGGCCGCAGAAGCGTTCACCAAAGCTGCCGAACTCCCCAATGCCGCCCCCTACGTTGCCAGATTCGCCGCCTATGAGATGGCAAAATGCCCCGGTCGCGAACACGAGGCCTACCAGCGACTCCGGGCTCTTTACGAAAAGGGGGAAAGTCAGCGACTCCCAACCCTGCTGACACTTCTTCAGGAAATGGAAAAGAATCTGGATGTTCCGCCAGCTGATCGCATAGAATCCCCGAAGTAACCTCTCCCATGCGATTTGCAATCTTCGGCGATATTCACGCCAATCTTCACGCTCTCCAGGCGGTTTTGGAAGACAGTCGTTCCCAAGCCTGCACCCACCACGTGTGTATGGGCGATGTGGTGGGTTACAATGCCTACCCCCACCACTGCGTTGAACTCATTCAAAACCTCGAATGCCCCGTCGTTAAAGGCAACCACGACGAACAGGCCTCCATGCTTGGCGAGCAGGAAGGGTTTAATGCTCTGGCAGAAGAGGCCATCAACTGGACCCGCAACCAGCTCTCCGACAAAGAAAAAGAGTGGCTCCGCTCGCTGCGATTGCAAAGGCAGGTCCGGGATTTCACAATCGTCCATGCCACCTTGGATACCCCCTACAAATGGGGATATATCTTCAACCAGCTCGATGCGGCAGCGAGTTTTAGTTATCAAATGACAGCCCTGTGTTTCATCGGGCACACGCACAGCCCCAAGGCCTACGTCAGGGATGGAAGTGTGCGCACCATCCCCTTTGAAACCATTCAACTCACACCCGGTCGAAAATATTTGATCAATGTGGGCAGTGTTGGGCAACCGCGCGATGGAGACTGGCGGGCTGCTTATGCGGTTTATGACACGAACACCTCTGA
>JBGTAR010000301.1:0-9536 GCA_041749815.1 Terrimicrobiaceae bacterium | reverse complement strand
AGTCAGCTCAGTGTAATCATCGAACCTTTGGACCTTCGGCCACCGGTGCGTGTTGCAAGCACTCACGGGTTCCACCGAGGACATTGGACCAATTATTTCAGTTTGCCCAGCGCTGGTTGCTGCATGACTTCATGCCATCACGGAATGCACGGAGTGGGGAGCAGAAATGACGGAGAAAAGTGGGATTCAGGTGCCTTTTTCTTTAATACACGCGTGAAATTCTCCCGCAGCGCAAACACTCAGAGAAGAGGTTGTTTTGATAAATTGAGCCAACATCTTCCAAGTGACTGGTGATTTCGTTCCAACTCTCTGCGACTCAGCGACTCCGCGGGAGTTTTTCTTCTGCTATTTCCCGTTTTAGCTTTAAATCCGTGAATTCTGAGTGATCCGTGGTGCTCCCTCTGCTTAGCCTTCTGGTCGCTTCCCTTCATAATTTCCAGCCAACCATTTGACCTCAAAATGAAAAAGGGACGCCGATTGCTCGGCGTCCTCTTTTTCTTGGGGGGAAAGGGTTGTTAGGAATTCCTGCGGCGGCGAAGAACCATGACAGCTGTCAGGCTGCCGGCGAGGAGGGCCATTGCAGTGGGTTCGGGGACTGCAATTACTTCGTAATAGGTGCCGTTAAAAGATGCCTCTGCAGTGCTCCCCGCGTATCCAACGAAAGTAATCTGATTGAGGAATGACGTGGGGTCATTTGTAAAGCGAAGTTGATTGTTTGCGCCAGCATATACACCGGCAGTTCCTCCCCAATTTGTGACTAGAAGACTTCCTGTTCCTCCCAGAGCAAGAGACCCAAATCTCGCTGTGTTCGTTTCAGCGACGCCAAAGTTAATATCAAGCGTCAGATTGGCAGAGTTGATTTGACCACCGGTGAAGGAAGAATTCCCGCTGATATTCCAGTCCATGCTATTGTTTAAGGTAATGAACTGGTCTGAAAAGTTAACCGACGCAGCTGCCAGAATTCCGACCCCACCGGAAGCACCGGTTCCAATATTGATTCCATCACCCAAACCTGATGCAGCAAAGCTATACGTTGCTCCAGAGAATGTTAGATTTTCAACTGAAAAAATCGTGCCGTTAGGTGTCAGCCCGGATTTTGTGACACCTGATGCGTTGAAAAGTGCATCATCGGGTCCAAATGCAGATGGCGGTCCCCCTGCAGGACTCCAGTTTCCCTCGGCATCTAGTTGAGCGTTTGCTCCGGTCCAGGTAAACAATGTTGCTGACAAACTCCCAGATAGTCCGATTGTTGCTGCAGCGAGAAGTGAAAGAATTTTAAATTTCATTTGGGGCGTCGATTTTTAGTAGTCGAGAAAGTGCGGTATGTCTATTTTAGTTATTGAGGTTGTAGGGAAGGGTAGATGCCGCGTTAGCTGAAGGACCAGTTGCTGAACCCCTTCTGGTTACGAACAATCCACTACCAGCTGGGATTTCAACCGCCGTGTAGTTGGTAGTATCACCAGGGTTGCCTGCATTTCGCCACAATCCAGCAGCATTGACGAAATAAGCGTTAAATGTGTTGTCAGGCCTGTAAATGGTAACTTGGTCCGCTGAATTAGGATTGTTGCTTTTATTCCATGAAGAGAGGTCGGCGAAACCCAGGCTTCCAAGAGTTGCATTTGAAGGGATAGGTATTGATTGAGCAAATTTTGCTCCCCCGGGAAGCTGATACCTTGGAGCAATATCCGGAACATTACCAATTAAATCAAGAAATGCATTAGTTGAGTTTGATCTCCTTGTGATTCCAAGCCCAGATGTTGGCAACACCCCGAGACTATTATAGTTTGTGGTATCACCTGGATTGCCTGCATTTCGCCAGTTTGTCCCATTATTGAAGAAGGAATTTTGACTGCCATCTGAGTAAATGACGACCTGATCAGCTTGATTAGGATTTGTTGCAGTTTTTAAGATTGAAGTTGCTGTGTTGGTTCCGAAAATATCACCGAGTGTCCACATTGGGATTACTTCAAACTTGTCACCCACCGCAACGTTAACAGTGTTACCTGATGAAGAGTCCACAGGAAGAGCCCAATTTCCTATTCCTGTCTCAACAACTAGGCTTGTCGCGGTGTTGCTCAAAATTCTGAGTATTCTGCCTTGCGCGTTTCCGTTTTGAATTCTTACGAAATGTGCAGTGCCAAAGTTTGAGAATTCAGAAGCTGCATCACTGATTGTGTTGCTTGATACCGAAGTTACTTCACCAAATGCCACAGCACCTTGCTCCAGTGGTAATGAAATTACGGTTCGCTTGTTAGCATCAAGCTGGATTGAAACCACCCCCACCGGCACCGTCTTTGCCTCCACTGGCTGGGCCTTGGCGGAATGCGAGAATATCAATGCTGAGATTGCGAGTAGGATTGGGGTAAGCCTTTTCATGGTGTTCGGTTGTTTTATCAGATTGTTCAAATTTGTCCAAGGACCGATTGGCCAAATCAAAGTAACGGGCGTTTATGTTTTTCTGCAACACTTATTTTCGTTCTGGGCGAGTTTTTTTCATAGAGAGGCGCCTGGAGGGGGAGTGGGGAGGGGAATTAATTTTGAATTTTGAATTTTGAGTGTCTGAATGCTGAGCATTTCATTCCGCAAAAAGTTCCATAACCAACTACAAATGATGTGCATACACCGACTCATAAATATTTAACCCAGGATCATCAAATATTTGATCAAAAACTGGGCGATTCATTTTTATGCGTAATAAACGCAATTTTTTGATCGCCGATGGGAGGGAGGCGCGGGATCGCGTGAGAGGTCAAGCGGGGGACATTCCCTAGAGTTGTTGCGACGGCAACTTCGGCCAGCCGCTTAAATTTGTGATCCCAATCCTGTCCATCCTGTCGAACATCTGCTTTTGAGAAGAAAAAAGTCGGCGGGAAAGGCTTTTTACGCCGTCATCTACCAAGAGAACCTCAGCAAGACCCCAGAACCAGCTTCGAAGCCCGCTTTCAGCCCACGGCGGCCTTGTGGGCAATACGGCGGATGTGTGCGTAGGAAACAAGGTCCACGTAACCGGAATCATCTTCAATCACGAGAACATTTTTGCCGAGAAAAACATGGTCAGGCGTCGGAATCGCGTAATCAACATCTTTGGCAATATCCACGCTGAAGGGCTCAAACGGAACGGCATTGAGAAGTTTGGCCAACTGCTCTCTCATGGAGATCAAACTATCGGTGATTTTCAGGGAAATCAAATCTCAAAATCCCCACTGGCCCGGTGCGCATCTCCGAAAGTTGCAAGTTCAGTGACGGCGCTTTGTGCCTGGGATTGGGAACACGTCAGCAGAGGCCCGTGGCTACAAGATCCCAGTTCCCGGGCACGCTTGCGTTCGTTGTAGCCGACCCACTCTGCTGGGGCGCAAGCGCGGCTCTGCCGCCACTTCCTTCTGTTTTTGCACTTATCAGAGATGCGCCTCACTGGCCGCGGGTCCCTTGCTTGGGCTATTTAAAGTCGGCGGGCAAGGGACTGCCGCGCCCTACCCAGAAAGGATTGGCACCCACATGGTGGTAGGGTTGGCGGTCCTCCTTCGCCAAGGCTATGGAGGACACGTCCCTCGCTGACCGTCGCATGGCCTCTGTGAAGTCCGAGGGAAAGAGGGGCACCTTATCACTCGGTGGCGGCGGGTGTTGGGTCCGGCTGGAGGCTGATGGATGACGGGGGGGCTGGGGAGAGGGTGAAGGGTTGGGTGGCGGAGATGGTGGAATTATTGCCCTGCCAATTGGGTTCGGAGACACCGGTGAGAGGAGGTTGCGGTTGACCAAGGAGGACGTTTTGAGGGTTCGGCGAATTTGGTGAGGGCTGGGTGGTTGGGGAGTTGGAGGAGGTCGGCAGGGATTGAGGTTCTGTCGTGGGGTTGAGATTCGGTGAAATCGGGCTGGGCGTTTGGGCCGGGAGGGGCGGGTCCTTCTTCTTTTCTTTGGTGGATTCCAGGGAGTAGCGCTCGCTGACATCAAACTCCGGGGTGAACTGACGGGACTGCGGACGGTTTTCCTCGCCGAGAACCATCGGTTGAGCGCTGGCCGGGGTGGCCGGGGTCTCGACGGTGGCCGTGTTCGATAGGGAAAGTCCCGAAGCAGAACTTCCAAAATCGATGGGGACGCCTAACATATCGTCAGGCTCCGTCGTTTGCATGATGATCTGCCCATGGGCAGCCAGGGGGAGGAAGCAGGCGAAGACATACTTCGCTAGGAGGGGCGGCTTCATGGCACAAACCGTAATCATGGGGCTGTGGGGGTGTCAAGGAGGTGAAAAAAGCGGAAAGAGGGGAATCAGAGCGTCATTCAAAATCACCACCCCCGCTTCTTTATCCCAATATTTGGGGATTCCTCCCACGCAGGCAATCATTGGCGAAGGAGGGCCGTCGCTCGAAGCAGGAGACAAGTCGGCGGGCAAGGGACTGCCGCGCCCTACCTATTGTGAACGAGCTGGCGCACACACGAAGCGTCCTTTCGCTGGTAGGGATGGCGGTCCCTCGCCGTCCGTCGCATGTGCAGAGAGAAGTCGGCGGGCAAGAGACTGCCGCGCCCTACCGGGGAAGGAACGAGCTGGCGCAAGTGTTACCGATGTATTGACTGCGCCCCGGAAAGCGCCATTCCTCATTCAAAATCCAGAATTAAGAATGATCCGCCTCAGCGCGGGGTGGGTTTGGGTGTGGCGAACGGACGCAGAACCGGTCGCGAGGGTGTTTGGGGTTTTGGGGTGGCCACGGGTCGCAAGATGGGGCGTGGGGTGGGTTTGGGTGTTGCGATGGGAACCGGGCGCAGGGCGGGGCGGGGTGTTGGGGTGGCCACAGGACGGAACAACGGGCGTGGGGGTGCGGGTGTTTCGGCAGCGAGGCCGGATGAGGAACTGCTGACGGCGCTTGGGGCGGTCGCGGTGAAGGAAATCTGGGCGCGTCCGCTCACATGGTTACTGTAGTGTCGGTTGGGATCTTGGAGTTCGTCGGGTTTGACATAATCCACGCGGAGCGTCCACTTGCCCTGCCGGGGAGGAGTCCATGACCACTCCAGGGTGGGGGTGTTGTTGTTCACGATTGTCCACTGGTTGTCGGTTTCATGACGTGCCATAAAAGTCAACCGACGCCCCTCACGTGGCAGCCGACGCGAATTTTCATCCGACTTGACCCAGGCATCCAACTGGAGCCGGCGGGGTTGCCGCACGGGCCCGGCAACCTGGTCGGTGGTGAAGCGCAGGTCCATGTGCCAGTCTTGCGGGAGGTCTTCAATTAAACCGGTTCTGCCTCGTTCGTGGAGCTTCACGCCGGGGGCCTTGTCATTGGGCGAGGCCACCGCGTAGCTGCGGACCGAGGCTCCTCCCAATGGGGCACCCCGGCTTACAAGGGCCACCTTGCATTCAAATCCCCCCGGCCGATCCACGGTGAAGCGCAGGCTGGTTCCGTCCTGCTGATTCGCAAGGGTGCGAAAGTTACGCTCGTTGTCATAACGCACCAAAAAAGAGTAGCGCGAATCCTCGGGGGCATGACGGCCCGGACGGGCGCGCAACTCCACCTCGTCGCCAACGATGAGCTTTCCACGGTTGCAGTCCACCAACTGAAGCCTCACGTCGACCACATTGGGGCTTTGCTCGCGGTCCTTGGATTGGTTCAGGTTTCCTGTGCCGACTTCGGAGGATTGGAGATAGACGAACTCGGTTTTTTGGGGACGCCGGGTGATCGTCGCCGTGAATTTTGGGGGGATCCATTGGAGGTTCCGATTGGGCAGGGCTTCGATGGTCACCTTGGTGCCTTCGAGCGCGTTGACCCGAAACCCTCCCTGACGATCCACGCGGAACGTCGCGATTTTTCGTCCGGTGTCCGCATCGGTCGCAGAAAACCTCTGATCCTCCAGGGAGGGATCCGTGCTGGACTGGGGGTGACGTTTCACGCTGACCTCAATGCGGCCCTCGGCTTTGGGGGTGGCAACAAACTCCGGGATTTGACGGTTTGGACCCGCGAAAAATATAACCCGCCCAGGCTCGAAAGTGTATTCACGAAGGAGCACTTGGACGATGCTGCGCTGGTTGGCCCGCAGGTTGATTTCGTACGTGCCATCGGGTCGAATCTCCGTGCTGTCATACATTTGTCCACGTTCATCGCTTGCACCCACGCGTCCCGTGGTCATGGGAACAACCCCGCCGCCATCCCGCAGCAGGACACGGCCCTGACACAAAACGGTCTCGTTTTGCGCTTGTGCGGGGGATGGGCTGAGGAGAACAAGACATGCGGCAAGGCCGAGAATAAATCCAGACGAGATGAAACGCTTCATAGAGTTATGGAAAAAAACGACCATGCCGGAGGATTATTCAATCGCCGAGCAAAATTCCTGTTGCATCAAGCGAGAAACAGCTGGTTGGGGCCGGTCACTGTCACATCAAGACCCCCGATTTTCCGTGTGTAGGGTTGGAGCACACTGGGAACATCGAGGTAATTGACTACGGTGGGGCGACTCAGTCCGCACAATCTGGATAGTGACGTGGCCTCCATTTGACCGCCACTCATTCGAAGGATGGCTTCGACCAGTTTCAGAAAACCACTCCGCTTCTCCACCCGGAAAAGCTCTTGCACATCCCGAGCTTAATAAGAATCCAGCCATTCCGCGTAGAAGCCCGGATCATGGGCCTCTGCGAGCTAATAAATTTATCAATTACGTTAAGTCTGACCATATGTAAATAGTGATTATGAATGGACAGAATGCGTCATTGACCGATGAGAAGCCGATGCAGAACAAGATTTTGCCATCGCGCTCGCCGTTTCAGCAGGCTCAAGGTTCTGAGCTTGTCGAAGAGCGCGATCTAGTTGGGACAGGGCGCCGGGCAAGGGACGTGTCCTCCGAAGCCTTGGCAAAGGAGGACAGTCGCTTGAAGCAGGAGAAAAATCGGCGGGCAAGGGACTGCCACGCCCTACCTCTTTTGAACGAGCTGGCGCATGCGCGAAGCGTCCATTGGGTTGGTAGGGATGGCGGTCCCTCGCCGTCCGTCGCATGAATAAAAGACAAGTCGGAGGGCAATGCTCGTCACGCCATAGGCCTTGCGAAGGCGGAGACTGCCGCGCCCTACCCGCAAATCATTCAAAATTGCCTGTTCCCCATCACAGCCGATGTTCCATGTCCCGGGTTAGTCAGCGTGGAGTGTTTTTACTCCATGGTTCACAATCCGATATCCGCGGATGCGGAGGAATTCGGGGACGTCGGCTGATACCATTTCTGAATCTGTGAGAGGCACCAATTCGAAGCCGGGCTGAACGGGGACAGCAAAATCGTTGAGCTTGATGCTTGCGCCCTGGCTGGCGGAAACCTTCAGCGAGCTGCCGCTTGGGAGGATCAGATTTTTGGCCCGGACGTCTCCCTCCAGGATGAGCGTGGAATCACCGCTGATGCGTCCCCCCTGAATGCGGTTTTTGACATCGGCCAAGGTCAACGCGAAGGATGGCCGCAACAAAACCCGCGGGCCTGTCACGAAGGGGATTCCCTGAATGTCCACCACCGGGGTCTCCTCAACAATCATGCCAGCCATCTCAAGCTTGCGGCGGTTGATGGCATAAAAATCGTTTTCTGCGCTGGAGGCGCTTTCCGCCGGACCGCCGACTCTGACTTTGGCGGCGGCATCATCGAGCGCATTTTTGCAGGCGCTGAAACACCAAGTCCGATCAAAAACGGTCACGCCCACCTTTTCCCCGGAGACAAAAAGTTTCGGAAGGTCCTGCATCATGGTTTCCAACCGGGCTGGTTTTTTGAAGGTCGTTTTCGAGTCATCCGCAAATTTGGGGTTCACAAACTCGGCAATGATCCCACCCGAGGAATCGAGAACTTTCAGGTAGGGGGCGAGCCGAAGGACAAGCAGGTTGACATTTCCGGGAAACAGTGAGAATCCGCGATCGTCAGGCACATCGCCCTCTGGGCTCACCGTGGCGCGCAGCAGGGGGTCGAGTTGGTTGTATTCGACATTGAGGGTGAGGTCGGGGTGACCCGGTTTCACGAGCCGCGCGATCCCGCCGACGGCCTCGCCTGGGATGCGGTTGACGGCGATGGAATTGAAGTCATAGCCCAATTTCTCAGAGGTCCCAATGGCCGCAAAAGCCGCGTTGAGGGAGTGGGCGTTGGTGTCTTGAATAAACAGCAGATACCGGACACCGGCATCCGCCAGTCGGCGGGCCGTGCCACTGGTGTGCAGGAGCATGTGGATATCCCCATGCCCATGCGGCTTGAGAGCAAGGCGGCAGGGGCCCTCCATGGCGAGTGTGGCATCAATGTCCGAAAGCGCAGGCACCAATTCCTGACGAAGCAGAATCACCTGGTTTTCTGCCAGGCCGAAACGCCGGTTCTTTTCCAAGGTGGCAACAGTCGCGTCATGGGTGTCGCGACTGGTCATAATGATGAGGGGAATGTCCCGTCCAAGTCGTTTTGAGGCCGCAAGGATCACTCCGGCATAATGACCCAGGTAGGGGGTATTTTCTGTGACCTCGACCGGAATGTCCAGTTTGATGCCGTGATAGCCCAGGCGCTCACCCAAACCACCGGCCACCAACACCACCGCCGTTTCTGCAAACGCGCTGAGTCCGAGTACTTCGGCCTCATCGTAGGCCGTTCCAAATTCCGAAAGATCCACCAAGTCGGGCTGGCTGGGCGTGTAGCCTTCGAAGGGATTTGCTTCCGAGGCGGCGCCGGCCAGCAACTTTCTGGCGTTGCGAAGGTACCCAACAAACCCGCCGGGATATGATGCCTCCACCAGATGCAGGCTCTCAAGAAACGCCCGCCGGGCCTCCGGTTCCGAATCCTGCCAATGTTCGAAAAGGTGGCTCTGACCCTCGGCAAAAAGGGCTTCAACGAGTTGGCGATCCGCTGCGTTCAGATTCGCGGCTTGTTGGGAGAAAAAGGTTTGAGAATCCATCGGGTCAAATCCTTACCTCTCCGAGAGCTTTCTCACCAGATCAGATGTGGGAACGGCCTGATGTTTTTTTGAAGCCGGCTGACGCAGACGCGAAGCGTCCTTTGGATGGTACTGATGTGCGCATGGACTCGGCTGACAACGGAGTAAAGAGTGTTGATTTTTGATCTCTGAGATCGCCTCGAAATCGCATCAGCGATCTTGCAGCTGCTTACAAAATTTGGTGTGCATCTTTCCATCAAAATTAAAAAATCAACAATCGTCAGTCGTCAATAACCTGCCACCAGGTGTGATGAAAAGTGGATGAGGCAAAGAAGGACTGCCGGCTGGAAGCCAGCGTTCCCAGGAGGAGCGACCTATCCCACTTTTAATCACACCCCTGTAGGTCAACGCTTATGGGACTGCCCCGCCCTACCAAGGAGGAGCTGGCGCGGAACGCGATTCCTCATCCAAAACCAAAATTAAAAATTCCCCCGGTCCTCCTAAATCCCCTCGCCGGAAGCGCCTTGAGTGCGGGAATTGTCAGCAGGGAATTTCGAGAGATCGATGGCGTAGTTGAAGAGGGTGGCCAGGGATTCTTCGGCTGGGACGTCGGCGGTGTGGAGGACGAGTTCTGGATTTTTCGGGGCCTCGTATGGGGAGCCAACGCCGGTGAAGTTGG
>JBGTAR010000300.1:0-8984 GCA_041749815.1 Terrimicrobiaceae bacterium | reverse complement strand
AGACCCGGTCATGACCGTTGCCAATCTGGATGAACTTTCGACCGACATTCCCGTGACCAAAGAATCATTGGGCAATCTTGCGGTTGGCTCGAGCATGCCCATTCGTGTGGCGGGATCTGAAACGGTCCGTCAGGGCCGGATTGTGGCCATCACACCGTTGGAAGGAGCCAAAAACGGGGAGCACACGGTCAGGTTGGTATTTGAGAACATGCGTCCCACCACACCGATTGCTGCTCTTGTGCTCGAAACCATTCTCCCGCCCTCCGTTCGCCCTGTGCCCCCTGCCCCCAAGCAGGAGAAACCTGCCGCGAAAAAAAGCGGAAGCTGATTATTTGACGTCCGCAGGCAGGTTGACGTGGAGGCTCTTGAGCTCTTGAGCATCGTCTTGATGGCAGACAAGAATCGCATCGGCTGTTTCCACCACGATGAGATTCTCCACGCCGCAAAGCGCAATCAGACGACCGTTCGATATGGCGACATTGTTTTTGGCTTTGAAGGTCGCGGTGGGCCCGCGGAGGGTATTCCCGGATTCATCATGGCCAAGGTGCTTGGGCAGGGCGGACCAGGACCCCACATCATCCCAATCAAACAAGGCCTTCACGGACAAGACCATCTCCGCGCTTTCCAAGATCGCGTAGTCCACGGAGATTTTTGGAAGTTGGGAAAAACGAGACGGCCAATCCGGCTCGGAATATGATTTGATAAATCCTGCCAGGGGCGGAGACAGACGTTCGCATTCGTTGAGGAATGTTTCGGCCTGCCAAACAAAAATGCCGGCATTCCAAGCGTAGTCCCCACTTCGGAGGTAATGAATGGCCGTGGGAAGGTCCGGTTTTTCGACAAATCGAAGCACGGGAAAAACCTCGTTTGCGTCAGCCTCCCCAAGGTGCAAATAACCAAACCCGGTTGCGGGCATCGTTGGTGGGACTCCAAAAGTCACGATGGCCGGATTGTGCGCGGCCACATCAAAAGCCTTTGTCAGTTGGGATCGAAAAGCGGCCTCATTGTGGATCATCGCATCGGCTGGCAGCAAGGCACAGAGCGCGTGGGGATCACCGGCTCTTGCGATAGCCGTGGCGAGGGCACAAGCAGGCGCCGTGTCCCGCTTGGCAGGTTCGGCAATGACATTTTCGGTGGGGAGAAAAAGCAGTTCTGCGGCGGCGGCCTCTCGTTGGGCCTCGTTGGTGAGCACAAAAACTCTCTCCCAGGGAACAAGCCCCTCCAACCGTCGCACGGTGGTCTCCAACATGGTTTTTTCTCCCAACAGGCGGAGCAGATGCTTCGGCGTGGCAGAGCGGCTCATTGGCCAAAAACGCTCACCACTTCCGCCGGCAAGCACAAACACATATCGAGAAGAATCCATCAAGGGAGACTATCCCTCAACAAGATCTGACGCAAGCGATCCCCGAAAACCTACATCCTGTGTTCGCTGCGGTGACCGGCGGCCACAAGATCAGCATCCACCATGATTTGGACGAGTTCTTGGAATTTGACCTTGGGTTCCCAATCGAGTTGACGTTTGGCTTTGGAAGCATCCCCCACCAGCAAATCAACTTCGGCGGGCCGTTCGTAGCGGGCGTCATATTTGACGTATTGTTGCCAATCCAGACCAACATGCCCGAAGGCTGCTTCGACAAATTCCTGAACGCTGTGGGTTTCGCCGGTGGCCACCACATAATCGTCGGGCTGATCCTGCTGGACCATCAGCCACATGGCTTCCACATATTCCGGGGCGTACCCCCAATCGCGTTTGGCATCAAGGTTGCCAAGGAACAATTCCTTTTGAAGGCCGAGCTTGATGGCGGCAACCGCCCGTGTGATTTTTCGGGTGACGAAGGTCTCCCCGCGACGCGGGCTCTCATGATTGAAAAGAATCCCGTTCGTGGCGTGGATGCCATAGCTTTCCCGGTAGTTCACCGTGGCCCAGTAGGCAAAAACCTTGGCAACCCCATACGGGCTTCGTGGCCAGAAGGGGGTCGTTTCTTTTTGGGGAACATCCTGCACCTTGCCGTACATCTCGCTGCTGGAGGCTTGGTAGAACCGTGACTGGACGCCCGCTTCGCGCACGGCCTCCAGAATTCGGATGGTGCCCACACCTGTCACGTCCGCCGTGTATTCGGGAATATCAAAAGAAACCCGCACGTGACTCTGAGCTCCCAGGTGGTAGATCTCATCAGGTTTCAAATCGTAAATCAATTTCACAAGGTTCACCGAATCGGCGAGATCCCCGTAGTGCAGAAACAAATTCACACCATGCACATGCGGATCTTCATAAAGGTGATCAATGCGGGCGGTGTTGAATGTGCTGGCCCGCCTGATGATTCCATGGACTTGGTAGCCTTTTTTGAGGAGGAGGTCGGCGAGGTAGGAACCGTCCTGGCCTGTGATGCCTGTGATGAGGGCTTTTTTCATGATTTTGGTAGAACTGTTTTTTGGAAATCGAGGAGTTCGGAGATGCCCTTTTTACCAAGGGCCAGCATCTCTGCAAGCCCCGTGTCTCCAAAAACGGCCTCTTCGCCCGCCGCTTGAAGCTCCACAAATTCGCCAGCAGCGGTCATCACAACATTCATGTCCACTTCAGCATCCCGATCTTCCGTGTAGTCCAAATCCAAAAGAGGCTGTCCATCAACCACACCGACACTGACAGCGGCAACCCGCTGTTTGATGGGCCAGAGATTGAGCTTCCCCTCGGAGGCGAGTTTTTCACAGGCAAGCTCGACAGCAACACAAGCTCCGGTGATGGCGGCGGTGCGGGTGCCACCATCCGCTTGAAGTACATCACAATCCACCCACATCGTTCTTGCCCCAAGGCGCTTGAGGTCAATCATGGCACGCAAAGACCGTCCAATCAGGCGTTGAATTTCGGTACTGCGTCCATCCATTTTTCCACGCGTGATGTCCCGTTGTTTTCGGCTCAGGGTCGAATACGGCAACATCGAATATTCGGCGGTCACCCATCCGCCCACCACCTTTTGATCTTTCATCCAACGCGGAACGGATTCGTCCACGCTTGCTGCACAAATGACCTGGGTTTTACCAAAACTGACCAAGACAGACCCCGCGGCATAGGGCGCGATGCCGGGAGTGAAGGTGATTTTTCGTAATTGGTCGGGAGCTCGTCCCTCGTGGCGTGGCATAGAACACGGGACTATTCTGGATTGGCGGGCTCACGACAAGAAAAGAACGCGACCCTGCATCCAGCTTGCTTGAATGACGGAAGAGGGTATCATACTCGGATTCATGAAACAATTTTCCCGGTTTGCGGTGTTTCTCACCTTAATTTCCCCTCTCTGTGCCCAGGAGGAGCCTCTTCCGGTTGATGATATTGATCCTGTCATGACCCTGTGGCAGGTGGTCACCTCTGGAGGGGTCATCATGATTCCTTTGGCCCTGCTCTCGGTGATCGCTGTGGCATTGATCATTATCTACTTTTTTACCCTGAGCCGAAGGAGTGTGGTCACCGCACGCTACATGCAAACGGCAGATGCCCTGCTTCGAAAAAACGATTACCTCGGCCTGCTGGCCATTTCAAACCGACACAATGAATCCGTCGCCCGTGTCCTTCAAAGATCACTTGATTTTTTGACCAAAAACCCCAAGGCGACATTTGCTGAGGTCCGGGAAATTGCCCAAACCGAAGGCGTTCGCCAAGCCAGTGCGATGAACCGTCAGATCAGCTACCTGGCTGATATTGGTTCGATCGCGCCCATGCTGGGTTTGTTGGGCACGGTGCTGGGCATGATCAAGTCCTTCAGTGTGGTGGCGAATGATATGGCCGCAACCCGTCCGATGATGTTGGCGGATGGTGTGGCGCAGGCCTTGGTGACCACGGCGGCTGGATTGGTGATCGGGATTCCGGCCATGGCGGCCTATGCGTTTTTCCGGGGGAGGGTTCAGAGCCTTGTCTCCGAATTGGAAACAGCAACGACCCAACTCCTCGCGCAGGTTGGAGCCAACTTTTCAGGCGGCAGAGAACGGTGAACTTCCGCGCCCATCTTCAATCCGAACCCGGCGGCATTGCCATCGCACCCATGGTGGATGTGGTGTTTTTGCTGCTGATCTTCTTTTTGGTGACATGGAATTTTGCGCGGTATGAGACCGAGTTGGATGTCAAAGTTCCCACCGCACGGGAGGGCAAAGAATCCCGCCGCTCGGTGGGCGAAGTGATTCTGAATGTCAAACGTGATGGCTCCATCGTCATGAACCGCAGATCGCTCAGCCAGGAGGAGTTGAGAGAGGCCCTCACAAAAATTGCCCAACTTTATCCCGACCAGGCGGTTGTTTTGCGCGGCGACCAGGAAGTGAACTACAAACATGTTGTTGAAGTTCTGGATGTCTGCCGTTCGGCCAACATCTGGAATGTTGCTTTTGCAACAAGCAAACCCGAATAAGATGAGATTTTTTGCGGCCACACTGGCGCTGGCAGCCACGGCGAGCATGTCCATCGCCCAGGACCCCGGGGCACCGGAGCCCGAAATCCGACGGGCCATTCCCGTGCCATCAGCAGCACCAAGCCTTGCCGCACCTCAGGAGTTCGACAATCCCGCATGGATGGAACGCGTTGTCCCCCGTCAACCGGAGGGAACCATCGAAGTCCGCCCGGCGGTTCCTGTGACGCCGCAGCCACAACAATCGGCTCCCCCAGATCCAGAAGAGCAGCAGGTCATTCCCCGCGCTGAGCCGGTGGAGGATCCCAATGCGATCCGCCTGACCCCACAGGGCGGTGGAAGGGATGCGGCCGCTGAACAACTTGAAAAGGCAAACAGCATCTACACCAGAAAGATGTATGACTTCGCTGCCATGGAATATGAAACCTACTTGAAAAACTTTCCAGGAGCCTCCGGCAGAGAGGCTGCATTTTTTCGGTTGGGTGAAAGTTACCGGGCTCTTGGGGAAGAAAAAAATGCCAGAGATGCCTTCTCCCGCCTGACTTCGGAATTCCGTGAAGGGGAATTTTTTGGTGCGGGGGCCTACCGTTTGGGAGAAATTCTTTTTGCCGATTCTTTGTATGAGCCGGCCCTCAAACAATTTCAGGCAGCCATGGAGCATGCTGGCAGCGAGGAAGTGCGGCTTTCGGCAAAATACCAGGCGGCACGCAGCATGGACCGGTTGGGACGAACCTCAGATGCCGCCTCCCTTTTCCGTGAAGTTGCGGAAGTTGAGAACAATAACCCCTACCGTGACTACGCCAAGCTGGCTTTGGCAGGATCGCTGGCCGCTTCGGGAAACAAAAAAGAAGCACTCGCCGGATATGAAGAAATTGCAGGAAGCCAGACACCGCAAGCGCTTCGTGCAGAAGCCGCCGTCAAAGCCGGAGCCCTGGCCTCCGAGCTGGGAGACAAAAAAAAGGCGTCTGACTATTTTGATTCCGTTCTTGCGATGAAGGATGGTGGGCAATGGCGGGCCGTTGCCATGCTGGGAGCCCTGCGTTTGTATGCCTCAACGGGGAACCACAAAAAACTCACATCCATTTCAGACGAGGAACTCGGGCTGTTGGTGGGAGAATACCGGGCCGAAGCACTCGCGTTGATTGCTGCCTCCCACCGCGAATCGGGAAGCACGCTCAAGGCATTGGAATATTACAATCGGCTTGCCAGGGAATTCCCCAAGAGCGCTTCCGCAAGGCGCTCCAGATTCAGTCGCATTGTCGCGATGCACGAGCTCAGCGATCAGAACACGAGGTCCGAACTTCAGGCCTTCCTGACTGACACCGATGACCCCAACGAAAAAGACCGGGGTAACCTTCTTCTGGCAGAATTGCTTTTTCAGGAAGGAAGTTTTTCCGAGGCCGCCAAATCCTATGAGGCCGTGCTAAAATCCGGGCTCTCTCCAGAGTTTCGCAAACAGGCCCATTACAAATACGCATGGTGCCTTTCAAACGCCGGGGATCAGGCCGGAGCGGTCCGCGCTTTCACCGAGTTTATTGACCAATATCCGGACTCGGAATTTGTGGCACCGGCACTGGCCCAACGTGGATTGGCCCGCCAGCAACTCAAAGAGTTTCAACCGGCCATCGCGGATTTCCAAAAGGTGATCAATGATTACCCCAAAGCGGCCGAAAGGGAACTTTCCATCCAACAGCGGGCACTCATCCTTGGCCAACTCGAAGATTACCCGGCGATGAAAACCGCATTCCTCCAGTTACTGAAGGAATACCCACAAAGCAAAGGGGCGGCTCAAGCGGAGTATTGGATTGGCTGGGCGGACTTCGAACAGAAAGATTATGCCGAGGCCCTTGTCCACTTGAATCGCGCCAGAGAATTGGACCCAACCGCCTTTGGAGATCGCGCCGGCCTGAGGGTTGCCCTCTGTTATTATTACACGGAAAACCGAACGGCCCTCCAAGCCGAAGTCACCAAACTCGGAGCAGAGGTGGTGCCCGTTGATGTTCACCGTTGGTTGGGGCTTCGCAGCGCACAGGAAAGTGATTTTGCCTCCGCTGAAAAATCCCTGACTTTGGTGGCAAAAAGCGGCTCCGCTGACCCCGAATCGCTCATTGTTCTCGCCGAATCCCAAAATGCCCTCGGCAAAAACAAAGAGGCCATCGACTCGGTCAAAAACTACCTCGAAAAAACCAATGAACCCTCCGCTCGTGCTCGTGGCCTGCTTGCCATCGCTGAGGCAAACCGGGGATTGAGGGAATATGACGCAGCTGTGGAGTCAGTGAACGAGGCTCTGCTCCTGCAGCCTGAGGGGCGCCTGAATGCCGCCGGGCGAATGACCGTCGGCGAAATCGAATTCTCCCGGGGTGACTATGACGCTGCGGCCCGTGCGTTCATGACCGTTGCGCTTTTGTATGAGGATCCCGTCATCACTCCTCGCGCACTCCAACGCGGTGCAGAGAGCTACCGCCGCGCCAACAATGACACCGAGGCCGAAAAGGCCACCGATGAGCTCCAGCGCCGATTCCCGGATTTTTCTAAAAAAGACGCCACCATTTCGCAAAGACAATGATCACACTCCGTACCTTTACCATACTTCTCCTCCTGGCCCTCCCCGCAGTGGCCACCGAGCCCCCCCTCAAGGAACTCCCGCTCCCCGCGGTGAAAGCATCGTTGCAAATTCCAGAGGGCTGGCATGTGAAGGAGGACAATGAAGAGGGAGTGATCGTGTATCAGATTTCCCGTGAGGAGATCACAGAGACCGGAGGCACCTATTCTGTGGGGCTGACCCTGAGCGTGACTCCGGACGTGCCCGGCCGCGCGCAGATGTCCCCAAGTAAATACGCCGCAGAACTTCTGGCCTTCTCCGTCGAGGATGGTGGCGCTGTGAAACAATCCAAATCCGAACCCTTCCTCACGCTAAGGACAGAATACGCTGTGGAAGGCGAGGCTGGTCACTTGCGCATTGTGGATGTGGCAACTGCCAATGACACCACCGGAACCCTCTATTTTCTCGCTTGGCAGGCCCCCGACACAGAAGCCGAACCCCTCTCCGAACTCCGCGAAAAAATTATCGCCTCACTCAAGTTTGATCCGTCCTTGTGAGGGGTGCCGAAAAGCTCTACGGATTATTTTGTGAGTCACGATAGACTCGAAAAACACCGTTGTCGTCCCGGTAAAAACCCCGTTGGATCACCTCGTCGGAGTCTGTGTCCATGCGTGAGGCCAACCCAAGGTCGGCTTTTGTCCACTCGCGGCTTTTGACCCGGCCGTCAGAGTCCAGGACTTCATCGGCAGGAAGTGTCATGGCATCATACGCAGCATCACTGAGCCTGACAGACTCCAAATTTTTCGCATTGTACAGCGAGACCCACCAGGCCCCGAAGGCGTCCTCCGCCGTGGTCGGTGTCACCTCCGCAACAAAGTCCCCGGCTTTTTTGAGGCCCTCTTCCAGCCCCACGGAATAAAGAGCGGCGATTTCAGCGCGGGTGCTCAGGAATCCAGCCAGGTAGGCCCGCAACATGGTCTGAAGCTTTTTGTCGCCGGCACTCCTTCCATAGATGCCCAACTCCATCCCAGCGGGATTCTCAGGATCTCCATAGATATTGAATTCCACGTCATGGTTGATCCGAAAAGACTTGTAGGGAACATTACGAAAAACCCCGACATCCACTTTCACCGCGGGAATTTCCACAAAGGATTTGATGTTATCATGGGTCCGCAGGTCGTTCACAATAACCCGCCAGGAAGGCAGTTCCCCTTTGCGGAGAATGCTGGTGAATTCGGTACCATCATTGGGCACATCGATAATTCGGGCGATCTGGCTCTTGGGGTAGGCCATTTCTGCAGTTCTTTCCTGAAGGATAACCTCCGTTGCGGAGTTTTTTACAATCAATCCCCGAACGGTCTGCCCATTCTTGAGAACCAGGGAATCCGGCGATTGGAAGGAATCGTCAGCGGCGATGCCATGCGAAAGCGATGCGAGGGCCGAGGCCACAAGCAGGAGGACAAAAGTGGACTTCATCATTGCGGGAATCGTAGCTGAGCGTTACAGAAGTTCAATCCATCCCTGTTCTTATGAAGCTGTTTTTCTGTCTGCTGCCATTAATCTTTGCTCTCACTTCCTGCGTGATGCCCCCCAAGGCGTACGAGAAACCCGCATCCGCAAAAACCGTCAAAACAGGCAAGTTCTGGTGGGGGACTTCGACGTCAAGTTATCAAAATGAGGATCGGGGAGTTGCCCCAGGTTCCCCGTATTATTTTCAAACGGACTGGGATGTGTTTGCAGAGGAGGGTCACATCCCCCCCCGCGGAGATGAAGCCACGTTTTCCTGGAGCCGATTTGACAAGGATTTGGCCGCTCTCAAAGAACTTGGCGTCAATCATTACAGGTTTGGCATTGAGTGGGGAAGAATCGAACCCAAGAGAGGTGTGTATAACGAAGCTGCGATCCGCCAATACGTGACGATGGCTCGCAAACTCAAAGCCAACGGCATCGAACCCATTGTCACGCTCTGGCATTTTTCGTTTCCGGATTGGCTCTATGACACCAAGAAAAAGTCGCAATCCAATTTCCTGCATCCCGATGTTGAGCCGGCGTGG
>JBGTAR010000299.1:0-8495 GCA_041749815.1 Terrimicrobiaceae bacterium | reverse complement strand
TTGCAGATGTTGATGGCAAATCCATGCATCGTGACCCATTTGCGCAGGCCGACTCCCAGGGACGCAATTTTGCAGTCTTGGACCCAGACACCAGTGAGGCCTTCCCGCCGGCTTGCAGCCACCTCAAATTCTGAGCAGGCTTGGATCAGAACTTCCTCAAGAAATCTGAGGTATCGATGCAAGTCGCGTCCACGTCTTCCGAGATTTAAGATCGGATAACCGACAAGCTGGCCTGGTCCGTGAAAGGTTCCCTGACCTCCACGATTGGTTTCGACGACTGGGTGGGGGAGGGACGAAATATCGCCCAGGCTGGACACGTCCCTGGTTCGCCCGATGGTGTAAACTGGTTCGTGTTCGAGCAGGAGGAGGCTCTCGTTTCCAGCCACGGCATCCTCAACACAGGATTCCTGGCGGGCCAAGGCCGATGGATACCCAATCTGACCCAACCACTGAATCGAAGGAGGTTGAACGCTGCTCATCACGGTTTCTTTTGAGGTTTCGTGATGTGAGGGGGCTTCAAATAGTAAGGACTGGGCATTGGGGGGCAGGGGCTTGAGCATTCGGCATAACTTGCGAGCAAAGCCGCTTGAGGGGCAGTCACAACCGACTCCGGCAGCAGATCGGTCAATTCTGAGGAGGTATAAACAGGTAGCCCCTGATTTTTTGAAACAACCGCAAGCAAAGCCTCTGAGGTCAACAGGCAGGGTTCAATGAGGAATTTTCCCTCGGAGACATGGGCAAAATAATAATGCCCCTGCCGGGCATCGCCTGCGGCAAGATACTCCCCGGGAGAAATTGCCAGAAGGGATGAGACTCCTGTGAGTCCGGAACCCCGTGCCATGGCAAACCCCCATGCGGCAGCAACAGCCGAACGGATGCCATTGTAACTTCCCGGGCCAAGACCCACCACAACTGCTTCAATGGATTCCCCCGACGTTGCCAATTCTTCGATCGCAAAGGCGGCCCCTCCTCCTCTCGCCCGCCCGCCCGCAAAGGAAACATCGCGGACCACTCGCCCTGCCTCAAGGAGGGCAGCGGAACCACTTTCAGAACTGGAATCAATGGCAAGGATCATGGGTGCTTTAAGGAAATTTTCCGGAGCTCCCTGTTATCAGGCCCCATTTCTGCACGAATGTGAATCCAGACGGTTTGCCGGGGGAGCAATCCGGCGAACTTATCGGCCCACTCTGCGATCACCAGCCCGTTCCCAACGCACTCGTCAAAACCGCAGGTTTCAAACTCTTCGACGCGCTCCATTCGATAGAAGTCAAAGTGGAAGACCGGGAACCTGGTTCCGCTGTATTCGTGCGCGATGGCAAATGTCGGGCTGGTGACCGGCCCCTCACAGCCAAGACCAAGTACGAGGCCTTTGGTGAATTCGGTTTTCCCGGCACCAAGGTCTCCAACCAAGGCCACCACGGAGCCAGCATCCAAGGCTTTTGCGATTTCCATGGCGATTCTCCGTGTTTCTTCGGGCGATTCAGAGAGGTAAGCCGCCTCGAGCATCTCGGACTCATTATTTGGATTTGCCATCACTCCGTGAATTTAGTCTTCTCTGGTCGATGAACTCAACCTCCCTTTGGCAGCGTTTTCAGCAGTATTTCCTCCGCTATGAAGACCTTGGGTTTTCAATCGACATCAGCCGTATGGATTTTCCATCGGACTTTTTTAGTGCTATGGCGATCCCAGCCGATTCTGCCTGCCAAGCCATGCGCAAATTGGAGCAGGGTGCCATTGCGAATTCCGACGAAAATCGTATGGTCGGGCATTACTGGCTTCGCGACGCCTCCCTCGCTCCGACGCCCGAGATCAAGGCCGAAATTGAGGAGACCGAGTCTGCGATTCTTTCGTTTGCTGAGCAAGTTCACTCAGGAAAAATCCTTGCAGCCAGCGGAAAAAAATTCACGGATTTGTTGCTGATCGGTATCGGTGGATCGGCCCTTGGGCCACAACTCGTCTCGGACAGTCTCTGGAGCGCCAAGGATCCGATGCGGCTTCATTTTTTTGATAACACCGATCCCGACGGCCTCCAAAAAGTGCTTGAGCACTTGGGCCATTCCTTGGAAACGACGCTTGTGGCGGTTGTGTCAAAATCCGGCGGCACCAAAGAATCTCGGAATGGAATGCTGATCGCCCAGTCTGCAATGAAATCAGCTGGGATCGACTTTGCGAGTCAGTTTGTCGCTGTGACAGGATCTGACAGTGCGCTGGACAAGCTGGCGGTTGCTGAGGGCTGGCTGGCAAGGTTTCCCATGTGGGATTGGGTTGGCGGTCGGACGTCGGTGATGAGTGCTGTCGGTTTGCTCCCCATGGCCCTGCAAGGTCTGGACGTGAAACTATTCCTCGCTGGCGCAAAAGCGATGGATGCCAAAACGCGATCCGATGACATCGGGCGCAACGCCGCCATGCTGCTTGCTCTCATGTGGTGGCACGCGGGAGCAGGGGAGGGCAGCAAAGATATGGTCATTCTCCCCTACAAAGACAGGCTTCTGCTTTTCAGTCGTTACCTCCAGCAATTGGTCATGGAGTCTCTCGGCAAGGAGCTGGACGTTGATGGAAACACCGTGAACCAGGGGATTGCTGTTTATGGAAACAAAGGCTCCACCGATCAACACGCTTATGTTCAGCAACTGCGCGACGGAGTGAACAATTTCTTTGTCACTTTCCTCGAAGTTCGCAAAGCCGCAGCGACCCATTCCCTGGACCCCGAAGTCGAGCCAGGGGCCACCAGTGGAGATTTTCTTCAAGGCTTCCTGCGTGGCACCCGCTGTGCCCTCCATGAAAAACAACGCGAGTCTCTCACGATCAGCATTTCCGAATTTAATGCCTTCCAGTTGGGAGGCCTCATTGCGCTTTACGAACGTGCCGTTGGGTTTTACGGATCATTGGCCAACATCAATGCTTACCATCAGCCCGGCGTGGAAGCTGGCAAAAAAGCCGCCGAACGGGTCTTGTCTCTCCAGCAGAAAACCATGGAGTTTTTATCCGCGAATAAGGGAACACCCCAAACCGCTGAACAAATTGCATTGGCCATCGAAGCCGATCCGGAGGATGCTTTCCATATCTGCCGTCACCTCGCCGCCAATAAGCCCGGCTTCACCCACAAGGCGGCTCGCACAATCGCCGAAGACACATTCACCCTCCTATGAAAAAACTCGCCCTCCTCGCCGTCACGGTCCTTGCTCTTGCAGGCTGTGATAATCCGCAAAATACGGTCAATACGCTCAACAAAGAAATCACCCAGTTTCGAGCAACCCCCAATGACCAAACCCAAATGGTCATCGAACAATCTTTCGCCAAACTCGACCGCCAAATCGCAGACCTTGACAAGAAAGGCAAAACCACGGAGGCATCCAGCCTTCGATCCCAAGAATCCACGCTCCGCGCCGATTATGCCGCCGCCAAAATCGCCAGGACCGTTCATGATGCCACCAACGCCATCCACGGCATTGGCAACGCTCTAAAAGAAGCAGGACAAAGCATCGGGGACGTTTTCCGCGAACCCACCAACTCAACAGAACAACCCTGAGATTTCCCGGATCAGCCATGGATGGATTCCCGAGCAGTTCCCAGCCTTCCCAACTTCCATCATGTTTCAATTAACCAATAAATCGACACTGGTCACTGGCGCAGCCTCTGGAATTGGTGCCTCTATTGCCGCGGTCTTCAGTCAGGCCGGGGCATTCACCTATGTGGCGGATCGCGACTTGGAAGGCGCAAAACGCGTTGCCAAAGATTTGGTGGACCGTGGCGGAGAAGCCTTGGCCCTTGGTCTTGATGTCACGGACGAAGCGGCTTGCTCCCACGTCGCCGATGAAATCAAGGCCCGGCATGGCTCCCTGGATGTCCTGGTCAACAATGCCGGCATTGGCTCGATCGGAACGATTCTGCAAACGCCGGGATCAGATCTTGACCGCCTCTACGCTGTCAACGTGCGGGGAGTCTTTAATATGGCAAAGGCCTTTCTCCCAGCGATGGTGGCCGCCAAGCGGGGAAATATCATCAATATGGCCTCCATCGGCGGTGTCTTGGGCATTCGAGACCGCCTGGCCTATTGCACCTCCAAATTCGCCGTGGTGGGACTCACAAAAAGCATGGCGTTGGATCACGCCGCTGACGGAATTCGCGTCAATTGTATCTGCCCCGGGCGTGTTGAAACCCCTTTTGTTCAGGCCCGGATTGCAGAATACCCGGACCCCGAAGCCGCCTATCGTGAGATGAGTTCCACTCAAATTCTCGGTCGAATGATTCAACCCGAGGAGATCGCAGCCTCGGCCCTTTATCTCGCCAGCGATGAGTCGCACATGATCACCGGCACCGCCTTTCTGATTGATGGTGGCTGGAGCGCAGGCAAATAAGAACCGTTGGAAAGAGCATTCTTGCGCTGAGGTGCACAGGTTTCCGATCCAGGCACCACTCGCTGACAGACTCCACTGCGCTGGCTGCCTCGCCCTCTCATGCCTTAGATCAGGCGGGCGATCTCTTTTCGATCTCCGCCTTCAGCCAGACGCTCAATGCGTGGGGGCTGGACGCCAGCAAGAGGACGCCCTCCAACTATCTCGGATACCTCAAGGACGCGTGACGGATTCCGCGCAGCCAGTCTCCTCCATCCAAGTCTGCTGGGAGTTGAACGAAAAAAGCCTGCGCAGGGAACTCGCGGGATTGCGGGCCGCCAGTGAGCGACTTGAAACAAAGGCCAACTTCACTCTCACCTACGACCAAGCCGGCGAGGGTGCAGGGACCGAACTCATTCCCGCGTGGCGATGGCTTCTTGGTTCCATTGGTCCCTGAGGATAGATCCGATTCTGTAGAGCCTTTATGCGATTCCGCAAAAGATCCCGACGATCTTCTTGATCGGAAAGAACTCGCCAAAAAATGAGATGCTCCGTCTCGCAGGTGGAAAACCTCAAAGATTCGGACGTGATCCCACACCTCAAAGTTCGGGGGATGGTGAGGTATCATTGGCCAAGCGTCCTTCTCGTGCTTTTGAGGGATTGTCACCATGGCACGAGCACTCCAACGTTGCGGCAAATCCATGAGCAACTTGGCTTGGATCGCAGCCCAGAGCAGTCCGCCATCCCTCAGCGCGTGGAGAATCTGATGCGTTTGCTGGAAATCGGATTGCGGAATCGTTGATTCAGGGTTCGGGGTGCAATATTTTTTGCATTCTTGGGTACCGTTTGAGGAATCAGTGCCCCATTTCGCATTCCGGGCGGGTGCTTTTCGGGCCCAAAGCCGTAGCCATTTCGTAGCCCAAATTAGTCTAGAAATGTGAAAAAACTTGGAAAATACCCCCAACATAGGCTACAGAAAGTTCTGAAAGCGGTCGAATTTATCGGCATGTAACACGCTATCCATCAAGGAGATACTGCGGAAGGGGTGGGATGGCCGTGGCGGCTGTCCATTTTGGCTTCGCTTGAAAGGATTCCCTTCCTTATGCTGCGCACTGCGGAAGGGGGTGGGATTCGGCGAATTTTCTGATATTTTCAAGCTCAAAATATCCCGCTTTCCCTAGTAATCAAGCCAATTGGTGAACTACTCGCCAATTACCCCTTCAGTGCCGGGAAAGGACACTTTTAGGGACACCTAAGGAGGGGAAATGGCGATTTATTTTAGGGCTTTTGGCTTCGGGAAACCAGAATCTATATTCGTCACGATCCTCGCATGGGATCCGCACCAGATCTTCGAACAGGTTTTAAAAAAATCTTACCTTGCCGTGGGGGAGAAATTGAGAAGGACGAGGGCAATGACTCGCCCCTTTCTAAGCCCCTTTGAAATGTTCCGGGGGGCGGAGTGGCAAAACGCCCGATGAGTAAGAATATGTCCTTGTCTCTGTGGGGGAATCGAAGCGAAGCGGCACCTTGGTCTTGGGATCGAGGAACAGTCGGAGAGTGCCCGCTGGCTTGGATAGATCAACCACTCCCGGATCGGGCAGCGCCGGTGCAGAACGTGTCTTGTTCGGAGTATGTGGTGCTACGGGGGATAAATATATAGTGTAGCGTTTAACTACTATTTGTCGATCATTCGGCGTAGCTGCAGTCTCGTCTCCCATGAGTAGGAACTGAGGGCTTCCTGGGAATTTGACCGTGAGTCGCGGTCCACCGTCTTGCGACAAGGGCCAGACCAGCGACCGCCGCTGAACGTCCGCAGCGTGAGTAATGTCTCGGGACGTGCTTCGGAGCGAAGCGATCGCACGGCCCTTGACGGAGCGGCTTATCGGGAGTTTGGATCGTGAGCAAGTATTTGATAGCCTGTGCATCGGCGGCATGATGCTGGACATGAAAGGTCAGGGTTCGATGCGTGGAGCCGACTCCCCGGCTGCGACCATGCGGCGGATCAGTCGCTCGCGCATTTCCAGCAGGGTATTGGCGTAGTCCGGTTGGCCGATGAGGTTGTTCAGTTCCCAGGGATCGTTTTGCAAATCGTAGAGTGCATCGTCCACGTAGAGATCGGCACCGGGCAGCGAAACGGGATCTCCCCACGCGTAGTTTTCCGGGTTGCGTGCAGAGTATTTCCAGCGGTCGGTACGAACGGCTCTCCCAGTCTGGCTTTCGCTGATCTGCACAAAGATATCGTCCTGCCATACGGCAGAATTGTTTTGAACCAGCGGCAGGAAGGAGCGTCCCTGCATGATATCCGGCACGGGCAGGTGCGCGGCATCCAGCAAGGTCGGCGGCAAGTCGATGAGGCTCACGAGGGATTCGATGCGCCCGCCGTTTTCAAAACCCGGGCCGGTCACAACCGTGGGCACGCGAATCGAGGAATCGTGGCAGGACCGTTTGTATTCGGCGTTGCGGGTCTTGAAATGGTTCCCGTGATCGCTGGTGAAAAGCACGATTGTGTTGTCGTGCAGCCCCATGCTTTTTAGGGAATCGAGCAGACGTCCGTAGGCTTCGTCGAGGCGTTTAACCATGCCGCAGTAGCCCGCCCAATGCTTGCGGGCACTGCCACCGAGGGCGATCAGATCGGGCGGCAAGGGGGCTTCTGCAAACAGCGCTTCGTAGCCGTCCGGCGCTGGATAGTCGTCACGCGAGTTTTGGTGATGAGGTTCGATGAATGATAAAAAGAGGAAAAACGGATTGGCGGCGTGGGTCTGGATATGACGAATGGCGGCATCCGCTACCGCATCCACGCGATAGCCCGGCAAGCGATGTTCCGCACCGACTTCGTCAAAGAGGCGGCAGTCGTAGGCATCGGAAACGAACTCGAGGATGTTGGCACCGAGCCACGATTGATAGCCTCCCTGTCCGTCACGCGGAACGCCGCCGTGAAACTCATCTGGCATGAGGTGCCATTTCCCGATGTAGCCTGTGTGGTAACCTGCATCGTTGAAATAATCTGCCAGCGTGGAGAGGTTCGCGCTGATGCGGTGTCCGTTGCACCAGACTCCGGTGTTGGTGGCATAGAGGCCGGTTTGCAGGCAGGAGCGGGCCGGTGCGCAAACGGGCTGGCAGGTGAAGCTGTTGGCTACGAGCGTGCCCTCCCCTGCTGCACGATCAAGGTTCGGCGTCAAGCCGGCCGGTCCGCCATGAAACCCTGCGGTATCGTGACGCTGCTGATCGGTGAGGAAGACGATGACATTGGGTTTATGCGATTTCAAAGGTAAGCGTGGGTGTGAGAGATGTGGGGCGGTGACGTGATCGGTGGCGGTGTGTGACATCGTGCGGAGAAGTGGAATTAATCGCGAAGCCGACTTTCCTGAAGGGAGGGCTGCTGAGGGCGACCGACAACGAGGTTGCCGTCATGGACGTATCCTTCTTCGCGGCTGGTGTCGGCGTGGGATTGGCTGCGGAGAAAACGACGGTAATCGTCGAACTGTTTGTAGTTGGCGGAGGCGGGATGCTTGAGCAGTGCGCCGTCATGAAGGACGACGTTGTGAAAACCGATCAGGCTGCGCTCGGGCGAGACGTGCATCTTGCCCACGCATTGGGTGTGGTAACCGGCGTCGGCGAAGAGGCCGGGCAGGGTGACGGGATAGTCCCAGGGAACGTTGTCGGCGTAGCCCACGCGACCCTGCGAACGTTGCGAGACGCCGGTCATGAGGGTGGCACGCGGGGCGTTGCAAGTGGGCGCAGCGCTGTAGGCGTGGCGAAAGCTCACGCCGTTGTAGAAAAGCTCGTCTAGGTGCGGTGGCTCGAACTCGGGGTAACCGGCACTGCCGAGGCGGTCGCCGCGCCACTGGTCGGCCATATTGAGCAGGATGTTGGGACGAGGTTGAGTCATGACGCGATATTTGGGGGGATCTGGATCAATCTGATGTGGTCAGGGTAATGTTCTTGCTCGGCCAGATAACCAGCGAGACGAAGATCAGCCCCGTCATTAGGAAGAGGAGACCGGCAAGAAGGATTAACGACCCGCTGCCCCATTGCCCGAAGAAGCCCTCGCAGAGACGGCTGAACCATAAGAGCGGCGTGCCCTTCACTGGACCGGGAGTCGCTATTAGGATCGCTTCCGCCGGGTTGGCGGGGTCGTAGTAAACCATGCAGTTCCCGAAG
>JBGTAR010000298.1:0-19220 GCA_041749815.1 Terrimicrobiaceae bacterium | reverse complement strand
TCTGACAGATTTGGCGGTCGAACGGTTGAGGAACTCCGAAATCAAGGAGCTCATTACCACGGACAGTGTCCCCGTGCGCAGCTCCGGCGAATCAAGAGTCAAAGTGCTCTCGGTCGCCCAGTTGATGGGCGAGGGCATTCGTCGTATTCACGACGACGAGTCGGTGAGCTCACTCTTCGATCTCAACACCTAATTCAAAAACAATCCTATGGCCAAACAAGTCAAACTCTCCGCCTGCTCCCGAGCAGAAGCTGGACGCAACGCTGTCAAAGCCGTTCGCGCCCGCGGCGGAATCCCAGCAATCATTTACGGGGGCAAAAGCACCCCAGCCAATCTCGAAATCAAAAAGCGCGACATCGAAGTTTTGCTGGCCCGTTCGGTTGGTGAAAACATTCTCGTTGAGCTCGAGATCCAAGACGGTGGAAAGACCTCCAATCGCCTCTCTTTGATCCAGGAAATCCAACATCACCCTGTGCGCGGAGACATTCTCCACGTGGATTTCCATGAAGTTTCCGTGAATGAAGAAATCACAGCGGAAGTTGTTCTTGAACCTCTCGGAGAACCCATCGGAGTCAAAACCTTCGGCGGCCTGCTGCAGCAGAGCATCCGTGCCCTGCCAATTCGCTGCCTGCCCAAGAACTTGCCGGAACTCATCACCGTCGACGTTTCGCACCTCAATGTGGGGGAATCCCTCCACGTGGGTCAGATCGTTCTCCCGGAAGGTGTCACCGCTGATACTGATGTGGAATTGACCGCCTTTTTGGTTTCCGAACCGACGGTGGCTGAAGAGCCTGTGGCGGCCGAAGGCCCCGCAGCTCCTGAGGTCATCAAAGAGAAGAAAACGGAAGCGGCCCCTGCTGCTGACAAGAAATAGCCTGATTTCCAAGCATGGAGCACGAACCGGTCTTCCGGCTGGTGGTTGGACTTGGCAACCCCGGCGAGCGTTACACAGGAACCCGGCACAACGTGGGTTTTGATGTGGTCGACGAGCTTGCCCGGAGGGCGGCCTCTTTATTTTCCATCGAACAGAAATGGGATGCGCAGGTCGCCACATGCGGCGGGCGTGTTTACATGAAGCCGCAAACCTTCATGAACCTGAGCGGTGAGGCCGTCGCAAACTACGCCCGCTACTACCGTATCGATGCCTCAGAGGTGCTAGTCATCCTGGATGATGCCTGTCTGCCACTCGGCGAATTGCGTCTGCGCCGTAGCGGAGGAAGCGGAGGACACAACGGTCTGGAGTCGGTGATGGTGCATCTTGGCACCGAAGCGGTCCCACGCCTGCGAGTCGGAATCGGCGACCGGGGTCAGATTCCTCTCGACGAATTCGTTCTCTCCAAGTTCTCTATAGAAGAAAGACCCCTTGCCGAAAAAGGAGTCCTCCATGCCGCCGATGCCGCCGACCATGCCAACGCCCACGGAATCGAATCGGCGATGAACACATTTAACAACCAGAACCAAAAATCATGAAACGACGTTACGAAGCCCTGCTTGCTCTCGACACCCGAGGCAAAGACGACACCATTAAAGACACGATCGACCGCCTTGAAAAATTTTTCAAAGCCGAGGGAGCCGAGGTTGAGCAAGTGCAGCGCTTGGAAAAGCGTGAGCTCGCCTACGAGCACAAACACCAAAACACCGCCTACTTTGTGAACTTTGTTTTTGCGGCCGAGCCCGTGTTGATCGACAAGCTTCGCTCGAAGCTCAAGCTTGACCAGGATGTGACCCTCCAAAATTACTTGGTGCTTCCCGACAAAAAACCGGAAGTCTCCGAACCTGCTGCCGCTTAATAAGCGTCAGCCCCTGGACCATGGCAAATCTGAACAAAGTGATGTTGATTGGGAACCTGACACGGGATCCTGAGGTCAAATACACCCCCAAGGGCACAGCCGTCACAGATATCGGACTGGCCATCAACCGCGTTTACAGCACCGACGGCGGTGAGAAGCGCGAGGAGACGACCTTCATTGACGTGACTCTCTGGGGCCGTACGGCAGAAGTCGTCAACCAGTATTGCAAAAAAGGCAGTCCGCTCTTCGTTGAAGGCCGACTGCAGCTCGATACCTGGGAGGACAAGCAGTCCGGCCAGAAGCGTTCAAAACTGCGTGTAGTTGGCGAAGGCATCCAGCTTCTTGGTGCAAAGGGCTCTGGAGGCGGTTCGCAAGGCGGCCATTCCGGCGGAGACGAAGAGGCTCCCACCCGTCAGGCCCCACGGCCGACACCGCCCCGCCAGGAGCCTTCTGCGCCCGCGGAGGATGACGATATTCCGTTCTGATCCACGGAAACAGTCAGGGTGCATTGTAAAATCGGATCGCCTCAATCGGACTTCCGAAATCCTTGAGGGGATACACGCCCCGTGTGAACCCACGTCCCGGATCCCGGATCAGATAATCAAAGCCCTGCTTTCCACAGATCACCACAAAGTGGGTGACGCCACTCGGGTAGCGCAGGCGGGCGATCACAGGATTTCCCTGGATCAGATTCCAATCGATCAGGAAATGAGAGGGGGCATCCTCATAGTGCGGTAACAGCCGTTCAACAAAGCCCGGATCAAATTCCACGGCCTTTTCCCAGTAGATCCAGCCCTGCGGGGTGTATCCGCCGGGAGTTTCTTTCAAGAAAGTGTTTAAGCGACCAGGGTCCACGTCCATGCCATATGCGGCAAGGGCCATTGCCGCACTGGCCACTGCACAGCCCTCAGCCGCCAGCGTTGCATCCGTGGTGCCAAGGTTGTCCTGGCCCCAACGGGCATCCGCTTGTGCAAATGAAGGCACCTCAATCGATGGGGTGGCAAAAAAGTAGAGTCCTCCTGAAGACGGAGTCGGTGCCTTTTCCATCCAACCCGCGAGCCACCAAGCTGAACCTCCCACCAACAGGAGAGCCAGCAAGCCTGCAAAAAGCGGAAGCTTTTTGCGGGGCGAGGGAAGCTCAGACATCATGGGGATTGGGAGCGTTCTTTTTCCTAAACAAATTAGCAAAGTGTTTTTTGAATCCCTCGCGCATGGTGAGGTATCTGCCATGGGGGGTTCCACCGAGTGGCAGTTGAGCGACCAGCGCGGCCACCGATAACTCAGGAAGTTCAAACGCCGTATGACTGACACCGACCGCGCTGGCATGGTGGGCATCACTGGAGGCTGTCGTCACAAGGCCGCGGTTCTTGGCGTAGCCCATCGCCCGTTCGTTAAAAGACCGCGACGTGACTGCGGCGTTAAAGCCCTCAAGCACTTTGATGGGCAGGTGATTCAGCACAAGGCTGCGGATGCCCGACCTCCACAGGTCGAAGGGGTGCGCTGGAATGGCAATGCCTCCTCGTCTGCCAATCTCCCCACAAACTTCAATCGCCTCAGACGAGCTCAGATCGGGCAAAGTGGTTCCAATGCACAGGAGATGACCATCCAGAGTGCTCACCTCAACCCCGGGCACCACAAGGAACCCATCCACAGGCTGGCCATCCTCTCGAGAGAGACCTTGCTCCAAGCAATACGCATGAGCAGCACAGGTGTCATGATCCGTGATTGCTATCCCTGACAGTCCGCGTTTTTTTGCCGCCGCAATCAGCTTTTCTGGTGAATCCGCTGCATCCGCCGAAAACCAGGAATGAACATGCAGATCAAAACGAAACGTTGTCGGCATTGGGACTGGATTCAAGGAGTGTGAGCTTCATCGTTCTTTTGGCGATTCCAAACACTACACCCGGATGTTATGGCCATCCAACGCAAAAGCGGGGGAGCCCCGCCGGTGATTGTTGTGAACTTGCTGACGATCATCAATCGAGGATCACCTTGATGCCTCTGAAGGGCGCAGGCATTTTAAACTGATAACGTCTTCGTGGAGCAAATTTGCCAGCTCTTCAGCGAGCTCCGTGATTGCGGGCTGGCTCTCTCGAGGGATGCCTGTTTAATTTAATCGGACCTATGCCCGATGACGATTTGAAAAGCCGAGTGAAGTCCATGCTTGTGGAGAGCTTGATGTTGAAGATGAGCCCGGAGGAGATTGCCGATGACATGCTGCTTTTCAGCCCCGATGGTTTGGCACTGGATTCCATCGATGCCTTGGAACTGGCAGTCGCCATTGAAAAGAATTTCGCCGTGCCGACTCCAAGCGCCGAAGTGGCTCGTCACGCCTTTGCCTGCGTGAACACAATCACTGACTTTATCAAAACGAATCAGCCGTAAGAACCTATTTAGTTCAGGGAGGGGTCATCCGGTGCGGCGGCCAGAAGAGCAAGCAATGACCCGGATTTGCGCATGATTTCTTGCCAGGCGTCCTGTGGGTTTTTCAAGCTAATGAGTTCCTCGGAGGGCGGAAAGACGAGCCAGGCTTTGTGTTGGATTTCGCTTTCCAATTGTCCGGCCTCCCAGCCGGAATACCCGGCAAAGGCGCGTAACCCGTGAGACCATTCGGCGGGGACTTTGTCTCCCGTGAATTCGAAGGAATGAAAAGCCAGAATCCCCTGGGGTTTCCGCCATTGGAGACTCACAAGGGTGAGGGCGTTTGACTCCACGGGCCCGCCATAATAAAGCTCGACGGACTGATCGGGGTTTTCACCGCCCACTGGAAGGCTGGAATCCAGCGGGCGATTCAGCACATACCCGGCGGCTCCTGTTTCGTGATCATGATGTGTGATGAAAAGGATCGTCCGACGAAAATTTGGGTCTGTGAGCGCAGGATGGGAAACAAGAATCGAACCGCTCAGGTCACTGATCGGAAGACCGTCATTTTTCATGATTTATTTGCGAAGTCCTGTCGGCAGCCGTTTTTTGGGGGCCGGGCTGGGAGAGGGGGCGCCTTCCAAGATGGGGGCAATCGGATCCTCCGCGCGCATTTGCCGGGGCAGTTTGGGCTGCGGGCGATCGGGATTTGTCACACGTTCGAAGGTTTTCTTCTCCGCACGGTCAAGGCTCTGCGGGTTCAGGGGACGAATAAGCGGGTCGTTGAAGGTCTCCACATACTGGGTGTCCAGGGAGAGCGCCAAATCATAAGCCGCCATCGCGGCAATATAGTCATAACGGGCCTGAAGAACATTGGTCTGCGATTGGAGAAGCTGCACCTGGGCATTCAGAACATCCAGCTGCGTGCCGGCCCCAGCATCCAAACGCTCACGGGCCAGTCGAAGGGCTTCCGTGGCTTGGACAACGCTGGCGGTTTGACTATCGATGGTCTCCTTCGCCTGCTGGAGGTTTGAGATGGCCTCCTGCACATTCAAGACTACGGTCCGCACGGCATTATCATAGGTGTTTTTGACTTGGTTTAGCTGGGCTTTTGCCTGAGCCACACGGCCATACGTTGCTCCGCCATCCCAGATATTCCATGACCCGGTCGCCCCAAAAAACCATCCTGTGAGATTGTCGCCGAGGTCGCTGCTGGTTGTGTCATTTTGAATCTGGTAACCGACATTGGCATTGAGCGAAGGCAGGTAACCGGCAAACTGCACACCCACGTTGGAAGCTTGGGCGAGGATGTTCTGCCGTTGAGCTTTGAGGGAAGGGTTGCGGGCGATCGCCACGCGGATGGAAGCGTCGGTGTCGATTTTTTTCGGGCTGTAGGCCAGAGTGCCGACCACATTGAATGGCACTTCACTGGGACTTCCTTTGGGGTAATCCATCCCCAGCAGACGCACGAGTTGGTAGAGCGAAATTCGGTAGGCATTTTCGGCCTGGATGAGTGGTGGCTTCGCATTGGCGAGGGCCACTTCGGCTTGAAGGACATTGAAACGCGGCACCGTGCCGGCATCAAAGCGGTTCTGCTGGTCTTTCACCTGCTGCTCAAGAAGAGAAACGTTTTGTTGCTGGGCAACAATCAGCGCGCGGTTGAGGACGACTTGATAAAATTGCGTGACGACATTCGAGACGATGGAATCCACCGTGGAACGCAGGGAGAAAAATGCGCTCTCGTAAACCGCATCGCCGGCTTTAATCCCGGCTAGGGTCGCACCCCCGTCAAAGATCAATTGGGTGGCCTGGAATTGAATGTTCCATGTTTGGTTCTGGGAAGCAGGATTCGTATTCAAATCCAGAATCGTGGGCGCTCCACCTGAAGGATTCGGTATCGAGAGGCGGGAGGGGCCGGAGCGGTTCGAACTGAGAGATGCCGCATTTTGGTTGTAGCCACTCGCAATTCCAATTTGGGGAATGGCCTGAGCCACGACTTCGATGAGTTGACCGCGGGTCAGTCGGATCTGTTGGATCGCATTCAGAACGTCCGGGTTCTGACGCAGCGCAATCTGCACGGCTTCATCCAGTTTCAAGTCTGCGACTTTCGCGTTTCTCTGCTTGGCAATCAGGCTGGCCAGGGATTTTTCAAACCCAGCCATCACCATCTGTTGCTGCATGGCGGTATTTTCACTATCCCTGAGCCTGTTGGTCTCTGGAGTGGATCTCAGTGGTTCCGAGCTCTGTGTGGGTTCCGGGATGGGAATATTAAACTCCTGATCCATGATGGAGGCATCTGGCAGGACAGGCGTCGGCATCGGGGGCGGGGTGAGGGGCATCGTCCCATCAGGCAGGGGAGTCGGGCTGGGTGCTGGAGTTGGTGTGGGGGAGGGTGTGGGACTTGGAGTCGGGCTGGGAGTCGCCACAGGTGTTGAGCTTGGCAGGGGGGGCGGAGTGATTTTTTCCACCGCTGGGAGGTCTTGCAAATTGTACCTCTGTGGGGCTGGTAGCGGGGGAGGTGTGGGTGTTGGGCTTTGTGCCGCAACAGGAATGGACGTGGCTGCGGCCAAGCAGGCCCCCAGTATGAAATTTGGAAACTGGCTCTTCATGCTCTGAATTATTCTGTGGGCTTGTTTGTGCAGTAGGAGTGAATTTTTTCGTAGATCCGTACCCATGCTTCCTGCTCATCAGGCGTGAGTTGTTCCATCAGGGTATGCAAATTCCCGGCAATGTCTTGCCGGATTTTTCCAACGAGCGATTGGCCCTTTTTTGTGATCTTCACCATCACTTTTCTCCGGTCCGATGTTGCCGGCCCGCGGCGGACATATCCAAGGTTTTCCAATCGGTCGACCAATCCGGTTGCTGCTGCCGTTGAGTGGCTCATGCGCTCGGCAATATCAGTCATCGAAATCCCCTCGTTGGCGGCAATGTGTGCCAACAGGAAATACTGGGGAAAGGACACTTGGCCATGCACCAGTTGTTCTGAGAGTCGCTGGATGAAGCAGCGCTGCAAAACCATGATGATATCGGCAAGGCGTTCGACTCTTTCGTTGGCTATGGAATTGAGGGTGATCACGTAAAATTAATTAACCACCTTAACCTTTAATTGAAATGAAACAAGCCAAAAGTCCGGGTGGTATGGCATGCTGTTTTGGGGGTCATGGAGGCGATTGACAGATTAAACGCCGATATCTTCGTTCCAAAGGTCCGGTCGTGCCGCAATGAAGGAGCGCATCATTTCAATGCACTCTTCATCCTGCAAAACCTCCACATCCACCCCGCTGGACCGCAGCCAATCCTCGGCCCCAAGAAACGTCACATTTTCAGCAACCACGATTTTTGGAACTTTGTAGAGCAAGGATGTTCCCGAGCACATCGGACATGGCGAAAGTGTGGTGTAAAGCACACACTCGCGGTAAACCGCAGCAGGCCGTCGTCCGGCATCGCGAAAAGCACTCATCTCACCATGCAGAATCGGGTCCCCACTTTGAACTCGCATGTTGTGGCCCCGCCCGATGATTTCGCCCTGATGGACAATCACCGACCCAATCGGGATGCCACCCTCCGCCAAACCAGTCCTCGCTTCGGCAATGGCTGCTTCCAAAAATTGATCTCTTGGCATGATCATTGTTTTTGCCACTTTGTCCCCTTGGTGCCCAGCCAAATTCTTAAAAATTGAATCTGGCGATGCCCGCCGCGTTTTCCCAAGAGTTTGCAAAACCATCTCCCCCACCCTTTATTTGCAATCAACCAAAAAACCATGTCTTCTTTTCAATCATTCACCGGCGGCGCGTTGGACACCAATGCCTTTCTTTTTCGAGCCCCTGAGGGCAACATCCTCTTTGATGCCCCGCAGGGAGCGGATGCGGCGTTTGCCAAGGAGAAGGTTTCCCTGCTGGTTCTCACCCACGGTCACTTTGACCACGTGGCGGATGCGGCGGCGATTAAGAAGCGTCATGGCTGCCCGGTATATATGCATGCCCTGACCGTTCCCATGGTTGAGGATCCGGAGTTTTTTAAACGGTGGGGATTTCAACTCGAAGTTGAGTCGGTGAGCGCGGACCAGTTGGTTGCTGAAGGCAAACATGAATGGCTCGGTGAGCCGGTCGAAGTTTTTCATGTGCCGGGCCACTGCCCTGGCAGTCTGTGCACGCTGATTCCATCCACAGGGGTTCTGATCGGTGGGGACGTGCTTTTTCATGGTGGGGTGGGACGGTGGGATCTCCCCGGCGGAGACCATGATGAGTTGATTTCCGGCATTCAAAAGTTCCTCCTGCCACTTCCTGATGCCACCCGGGTGTTTCCAGGTCATGGTCCCGAGACAACCATCGGAAACGAAAGAGACTCAAATCCGTACATCCAGAGTGGAGGGGGTTAAACCCCATTGCATCCTTGTGGCTTTTCACAGAGCATGATCGCCATGAAACCGCTTCAAATCGTTGGAATTGCGCTGATTGCTTTGGGTATTGTCGCTTTTGCGTATCAAGGCATCACTTACACCACCAAGGAGAAAGCCATTGATCTTGGTCCAATCCAGGTGACCACGGAGAAAACCAACACCATTCCCCTGCCTCCTCTTCTGGGTGGAATCGTCTTGATTGGTGGGATTGTCCTACTGGTCGTGGGGCGCAAGTCCGGCTAGAGTCAAAAAATGTGGTCTGTTTGCCGGTACGGAGTTCGCTCACGCGGGGCAGGCATCACAGTTCCAGTCACCCAAACCGTGACTGCACGGTGACGGAGCTATTGGCTTGAGCGAGGCCGAGGCAAACGAGTTTTACGAAACCTCGCGTTTGGAGAGGACATTGGTCTCGTAGTTTTTGACTTCCGGAAACCAGGCTCCATCGATGGGCGAGTCATTGCGGCGACAGAACTCCTCCCACACGGCGCCCCATGGGAAGGACCTGGAGTCCTCGAAGAGCGCCAGCCTGGCGGCATAATCTCCGGCCTCTTCGGCTTCGTTGAGAAGCCTGGTGGGACGCAGGAGACCGATTAGGAGGGCCTTTTTGGTGTTGCGGGCACCAATGGTCCACGCGGCAATACGGTTGATGCTGGCATCGAAGAAGTCCATGCCGACATGAATCCGATCCAGAGCCCCGCTCACGGCGACTTCTTCAAGAATGGCGCGTGTGGGATCATCGAGGGTGACCACATGGTCGCTGTCCCAACGCACCCCACGACTCACATGGAGAAGGAGGTCTGGAACAAAAAGCAACATGGAGGAAATTTTGTCAGCCACGGATTCGGTGGGGTGAAAATGCCCGGCATCCAGGCAGAGAGCGATGGCGTGCTTGACTGCGAAGGCCAGGTAAAACTCGTGAGACCCTACCGTGTAGGATTCGACCCCAATTCCAAAAAGCTTGCTCTCGACCGCATCGATATTCCAGGTGCGATCCACGTCCTCAGACAAAATCTTTTCCAAGGATTCTTGGAGTCGAGCGCGGGGTGCCGTCCGATCAGCGGGAGTATCTTTATAGCCATCGGGGATCCAGATATTCGTCACGGCTGGCGAACCAAGTTCCTTTCCAATGGCGGCGCCAATCTTCCGGCTGGCGATGCAATGCTCAACCCAGAATGCACGAATAGCAGGATCCCGGTGGGAGAGGGTGAACCCATCTGCAGCCAAGGCATGGCCAAAGCAGGTGGGATTAAAATCGATGCCCCAGTTGCGGGTTTTTGCCCAATCGATCCATGAGCGGAAGTGAGAAACCGTGAGCGCATCGCGGTCCACTTGCTGGGGATTATCGGTGGCGTAGATGGCGTGAAGATTCAAACGCAGCGGCCCTGGAACGAGCTTTTCGACCTGCTCAAGGTCGGCACAAAGCTCGGAAAAATTTCCGGCTTTTCCGGGGAAATTGCCGGTCGCAAGACACCCCCCACCGGGAGCGCCTGAGGTGCCTTCAAAACCTGCGACATCATCGCCCTGCCAACAATGGACGGAAAGCGGTGCGGATTGCAGGGTCTTTAATGCGGCCTCGGTATCAACAGAAACAGAGGCAAAACGTTCTTGGGCGGATTCGTAGGGATTCATGAGTTGGGAAAGCATGGCATCATCTAAAACTTGCGTGGGCATGACAATGGGAATTTCTGGATGCTCAGGCAAAAAAGGTTGTTGAAGTATAGTCGAAGCCGGCGGGAAGCCAGCGTTCCCACTTTAGGAGCACAACGTGGCTTGCCTCTGGCGCTTTTTGACGAATCGGTTTAGCTTGGCAGGATGATGAAATTGTATGTGAAGGTTTGGTGCCCGTGGTGCGTCGAAGCTGAAGCATGGCTGACAAAAAAAGGCTTCGCTTATGAACAGCTTGATGTCCTCGCCGATCCCGCCGCGTATGCCAGGATGCGGGAAATTTCGGGACAATCCTCCACCCCCACGCTGGAACTTCCGGATGGCGACGTCCTGGAAGATTTTGATGTCGGGCAGTTGGAGCGATTTCTTCGCAAAAAATCTCTTCTATGACGGCAAACCTTCTCCTGGTTCTAGGGGTCGCGGTGTTGGGGCTGGCCCTGCGTTCTTTGGGCCATCCTCTGCTGTTTCGTTTGGGGTCCTTGACGATTGTGGGGGCCTCCTTTTTTGCCGGATGGCTGCTTGCGGGATCTGTGCTTTTGGGAATCCTCTTTGCGGTGAGTTGGTTTTTTCTTCCATGGATCGAAATCGTTTTTCGTCTGAGAAAAGTCCGGCTTCCCCTGGAGAGATCCTTGGAGTCGCGAACGCCGCCTTCGCGGACCGTTTTCCCGGGCTTTAATGAACTCACCGATGAGGTCGAGGCGGAGGGGTTTGATCATGTAGCGGATGTGGGTTGGGAGGATGATCACATCCGCCAGTTCTACCGGGTGTTTCGAGACCAGACCTCGACCACCCAAGCCTGCATCTGCCTTGCCGAGCAGGGTGACCTCGCGTTCTTTTATTTAACGCTCACCTCAAGGACCCCCGCTGGCCGTGCGTTTCTGTCATGGAACTATCCATTCGCTTATGGGCTGAAATTTTCTCCCATGGTCCGGCTGAACCGACTGGCCCCCAGCAAAACCTTTGCGGAAATGACAAAGGAACATCTCCGGTTTCTGCGGGAAGAGGGCATTGCCGATGGTGCCATGGAGAAATTTGACGAGCAGCAAATTGTGGGGGCCATGCAGCACGATCTCCAACACCATGTCCGGCACAACCTTGATGTCGGCATCCTCACCAAAGATGGAGAAAATCTTATCCGCTACACCTTCCGGGGAATGGTTTTTCTGTGGCTCCAATTCCTTCGGGATGTCGTCAGGATTTTTTAAGAATCAACAACAACCACCCCGCCAGAAGAAGCACCCCTCCGATCGGAGTGATGGCCCCCAACCAGCGGATGTTCGAGAGTGCAAGGATGTAGAGGGAGCCGGAAAAAACGGTGATCCCGCCAAGCCACAACCAGGCGACCAGCCGGTGTCTGTCAGCAGCCCAAAGCGCCGCGATACTGTGAGTGAGGTGATAAAGCACGGCTGTTTCCCAGATGGCAGCTGTCGCGTTGTGGGCAAGCAGATCCTTGAGACCATGAGCCCCAAAAGCCCCCAAGGCCACAGCCAGAAATCCGTAGGCAGGGGTCAGGCGAGACAGGAGCGTGGACATGGAATCTTTAAAATTTGACGCAAAACGGCGTGGTGGGCAAGACTCTCTTCAAGTCTCCCAGAGGATTGCCTTGACGGAGCTCCCTGCCAGACACAAGATCATTGGCCTGTGTATTTCATGATTTGAAATACCTACCAGCTGGCTTCCCAAAGCGGCTAAACACCTACACTTTAATTATTTCATGCTAGACAAATTTCTCGGTTTTTTCTCGAACGATATCGGGATTGACCTCGGCACTGCCAATACTCTCGTTTACGTCAAGGATCACGGGATCGTGCTTCGTGAACCCTCTGTGGTGGCCGTTCAGCAGGGCACCCGCAAAGTTCTCGCTGTCGGCGAGGAGGCCAAACGCATGCTCGGGCGCACCCCCGGCAACATCGTGGCCATCCGCCCCCTCAAGGACGGCGTGATCGCCGACTTTGAAGTCACGGAAGCCATGCTTCGCCACTTCATCACCAAGGTTCACAATCATCGCAGGATGGTCCGTCCCCGCGTTGTGATTGCCGTTCCCAGTGGAATCACCGAGGTGGAAAAACGAGCCGTCAAGGACAGTGCCACCCACGCGGGTGCACGGGAGGTTTATCTCATCGAAGAGCCCATGGCGGCTGCCATTGGGGTTGGCCTCCCCGTTCAAGATGCCGGAGGAAATATGATCGTCGACATCGGCGGCGGTACGACGGAAGTCGCCCTCATCTCGCTCTCGGGCATTGTCTTCAGCCGGAGTGTCCGCGTGGCCGGCGATGAACTCGATGAGGCGATCATGAATTATATGAAGCGGGCTTACAACCTCATGATCGGGGAGAGCACCGCCGAAAACATCAAAATCAAAATTGGTTCGGCCTATAAAATGGAAAAAGAGCTCACCATGGAAGTCAAGGGTCGGGATTTGGTGGCCGGTCTGCCAAAAACAATCACCATCTCCTCGCAGGAGGTCCGGGAAGCCCTGCTTGAGCCGGTCGCAACAATCATCGACTCGGTCCGCATCACCCTGGAGCGGTGTCCGCCCGAACTTTCCGCAGATCTTGTGGATCGCGGGATCGTCCTGGCCGGTGGAGGAGCTCTCCTTCGGGGCCTCGACAAACGCCTCCAAGAGGAAACTGGTTTGCCAGTCCATGTGGCCGAGGATCCGCTCTGCGCTGTGGCCGAAGGAACCGGGAAAGCCCTTCAGGAAATGCAGTTCCTCAAAGCCGTGCAGTCCGCCGACCGAACCTACGGCAACTGAAAGCCCGGGCAGTCGCAGCCATGAGCCAGAAGGGTCAGCGAATTCCTGTCAGCCTTCACCAAGGCCGGAAGTCCATGTTCTGCACCTGCCGGAATAACCCCGTGATGAGATTCGCATGAAAAAGCTGAACATCATTCTTGTGGTGGTCATCCTCCTCGGGGCAGTGATTCTTTCCACCATGGGCTCCAAACCCATGCAGGGGATGCAGTCGGTCTTTTTATCCCTTGTTTCACCCTTCTTGAAAACCGGTTCTGCTGTGAGCCAACAGATTGGAAGTGTCGGCCAAAATCTCAAAACCCTCGATCAACTCGAAATCGAGAACCGGGACTTGACCCTCAAAAACCGTGAGTTGATGGCAACAAATCAACTCCTTCGCGATATTGAAGCCGAGAATAACAATCTGCGTCAGGCGCTGGAATACCGGGAACGTTCGGTCTTCAGGCTCCTTCCGGCAAGGGTCATCTCCCGCGACGCGTCCACATGGTGGAATACCGTCAAGATCAACCGGGGATTCGAAGATGGGGTGGAGAGCGACATGCCCGTGCTCACCGAGACCGGATTGGTTGGCAAAACAACCACCGTTGCAAAAAGCGAGTCGATTGTGCTGCTGATGACCGACGAGACCTGCCGGGTAGCCACCCGCGTGGAAGGGTCGGTCGAACAGGGCATCGCCTCAGGCCAGCGTGTGGCCAGTGCCGGCACGCCCGGCGAAATCCAACTGTCTTTTCTTTCTAAAAGTGCAAATCTTCAGCCCGGTCAAAAAGTTTATACCGCCGGTGTGAGTGGAGGGGTTTTCCCGTCGGGCATCCTCATCGGGGAAGTCAAAACCTTCCGGGCGCGCGCGCTTGATGGTCAGGCCGTGCTTGCACCCGCCGTGGACCTTGCCGGAGTCGAGGATGTGTTTATCCTCGTGGGGGCAAAATGAAGACGCTTGTCGGCCTCGTCGCGCTTTTTCTGGCCATCTTTCTTGCTTTTCCCATCCAGGAAATGATTCCCGCAGTTTCGGCCCTGCATGGTGCCAGGCTTTTGTTGGTACCCGCCCTGTTCTTCTACGGTGCGGTGGCCCTTCCCACTCCGTTGATGTTGGCCTTGGCCGTTTTCACCGGGCTGCTCACTGATCTGGCCTATCTCCATGTGGTCTCCGGGCAGGTTGAAATCGCGGTGGGTTGGTCTATAGTGTTTTTTGTGATCTTGGGACTTTTGGCGAACGGGCTTCAGCCAGCCTTTAAACGTGGACATTGGTGGATTCCAATCCCCGTGACCCTTGTTGGTGCTTCCCTGTTCCTGATGATGCAATTTGCGATGATCAGCCTGCGTCGAGAAGGCTTTTATTTTAGTGAGGTTGTTGTGTGGAGAGTTCTTGGAGCAGGAGTTCTTTCGGCAGCTGTCGCCTTGGTGATCCACCCCATTGCCATTTGGGGAGGTCATTTCATCGGGGACTCCACGTTTGGAAGGAGGACCGTGCTGGCAAAACCATGAAACGTGGCGCCCCATCCCTCCGTCTTTATTTTTTGGCAGGAGTCATCCTCCTCGCTTTTGGTGGCATCACCTTTCAGCTGTGGCTTGTTCAAGTCGCGCGGGGTGCTGAATACACAGCCAAGATCCGTTATGGATCTCAAGTCACCGTGCGCATCCCCGCAGTTCGCGGCGAAATCATGGACCGGAATGCGATCCCTCTCGTTCAAAATCGGGCCAGTTTCGATGTGGATTTTATGCTTCCGGATATGGTTCGCGCCTACCGTGAATCCCATGGCGGAACTCCATACACCACCTATCGCGGAACTGTCCACAACATGCCGAAAGACCTCAAAGAGGCGGATGTGGTGCGCATCGTCACCGAGGAAGTCATCCCGCGCTTGGAAGAGTTGGGAGTCGCCGAGGATTACAACTCCCGAAAGCTGCAAATCCATTACCGCAACAACCGCGAAGTCCCCTTCAACTACCGTCAGGACCTGGATTTTGAGACGATGGCCATTCTCTCCGAACGCAGCCTTGAACTCCCGGGTGTCAATGTCACCCGAAAACCCGTCCGCCAATACCTCTACGGCTCCCTCGCCGCCCATTTGCTCGGATATGTCGGCATGCCAAACAATCTCGATCAACAGCCGGATATTCGGCAATTCAACTTTTATGATCCCGACATGGAGGGCAAAGCGCAGGTCGAACTCTACATGGATGAATTCTTGCGAGGCAAACCCGGCGTGCGAATCCTTCAACGCAATGCCAAGGGCGTCATCGAAGGTGAGGTCTCCGTCACCGAGCCAGAACAGGGCGCGAATGTTCATCTGACCATTGACGCGCGCATCCAATACATCGCGGAGAAAGCTCTCCGTGCCGTCGGACGCGGAGCCGCCGTGGTGCTTGATCCCAACAATGGCGATGTGCTGGCCATGGCGACCGTGCCGTCATTTGATCCCAATTCCTTCATCCCCTCGATCAATGTCAAAGATTGGACGGCCCTGACCTCCGATGACACCGATCCGCTCTTGAATCGCGCCATCAGTTCGTTTGCGCCGGGGTCCACGTACAAGGCCTTCATTGCTCTGGCAGGCCTGCGGGCCGGAAAAGCCGGGACATTCCCGTGCGGTGGTGGCATCGCCATTGGCAACACCTTCATGAAGTGCCATAGCAAAAACCACAGCTCTATGGGAGTGGAAAATGCCCTCAAGGTTTCCTGCAATGGCTACTTCTACCGTCTGGGCATTGCAACCGGCATTGACGAAATTGTGGCTGTTGGAAATATGCTCGGCCTTGGCCAAAAAAGCGGGCTCCCACTTTCCGGGGAAAGCGCCGGCGTTCTTCCGGGTCCGGAATACCTGGCGGAGGTGCGGCCTCGTGAACGCTGGACCACCGGGCTCACAGCCAACACCTCCATTGGTCAGGGTGAGGTGCTTGCTTCACCGCTTCAAATGGCCGGGATCGCCGCTGCCATCGCCAATGGCGGCACCGTTTATTATCCACGACTCATCGACAAAGTTGTCGCTCAGGATGGCAAAATTCTCCAACAAGAGCCGGCTCGTGTTCGTGCCAATCTGATCACGGATGGCGGACTCACCTCAGAGCAGATCGAGCGTGTTCGCTCCGGCATGCACAAGGTGGTGGCCGAGGGTGGCGGCACAGGTGGTCGGGCACGGATCAAAGGCGTCGAGGTGGCAGGTAAGACGGGCACCGCCCAAAACTGGAGTATTCGCAATGGCAAACGCCTCCAGGATAACCACGTCTGGTTCATCTCTTTTGCCCCTTTCGAAAACCCCAAATACGCTGTTGCCGTGATCGTGCAAGGTGCAAAGTCAGGAGGGGGTGTCGCTGCACCCATCGCTGCAAAGATTTTGGAGGACACATTCAAGCTCCCCGGTCTGAGCCCCGATGGGACAGAGCCCGCCCCGGCAGAGCCCGCCCGCCCTGATGATCCACCCAAAGCCGAGCCCGTGCTCCTTGCTGCCCTGGAGCCTGCGGCTGGTGATTTCCGCTTTATTGAAAGCGTGGACTTCGGGCGTGCCATCCCTGCCGCTTCCAGCATCTCCGAGGACTCTGAAACCGCCTCCGCAACCGAGGCCGCTTCCTCCCAGCAGGCCGCGCGCCCGGCAAATCCGAACATCCGTGAAGACGCCGACGACCGTGGACGCGTCAAAAACAAGGACCGCAAGCCCTCGGGCATCCAAAAGTTTTTTAATTTTTTCGGCGGAAACAAAGACCGCAAAGAAAAGGAAAAGAATAAACCTTCGCCGCCCTCACGCCGATGAAGGTTCAACCCCAACTATCAACCACCCCTCACACGGGTTACCCTCAAAAATATTTCCATGATCGATACCGTCAAACGCATCTTAGGCCTTCGTAAAAAGTCCACAGGAATCAAAATCATCGTCAGCTGCGAGCGCCTCGAAAAACGAGTCGCGCTTCTCGAAGACGGAAAACTTGAAGAATACACCACCGAACGCGACAGCGATCGCAATATTGTCGGAGCCATTTTTAAAGGCAAAGTCCGCAATATCGAGCATGGCATCAAAGCCATGTTTGTGGACATCGGGTTTGAAAAAAATGCATTCCTCCAATTCTGGGATGCCATTCCGGCCGCCTTGGACAGTGGCATCGAGGCCGTGGCCCGCGAGGGGGCTCCCGCCAAACGCAAGAAACCCAAAATCACCCACAAGGACGTTCCAAATATTTACCCCGTGGGTTCGGACGTTCTGGTCCAAGTCAAAAAGGGCCCCATTGGCACCAAGGGGCCGCGCATCACCACTGATGTGAGCCTTGCCGGCCGTTATCTGGTCCTCATGCCGTTTAATGATCAGTGCGGGATTTCCCGCAAGATCGATGACCCGAAAGAACGCGAACGTCTTCGCAAAATCCTGCGCGAACTCGAAGTTCCGGAAGGCATGGGCGTCATCATGCGCACCGTCGGGCAGGGTCAGCGCGCCCGCTACTTTGTCCGTGACCTTGGCCTCCTGCTGGAGCAATGGGCAGCCATCCAAAAGGGCCTCGAGGAACAACCCGCCCCCGCCTGCCTCTTCCAGGAGCCCGACCTGGTGGATCGCACGGTCCGGGATTTTCTCACGGATGATATTGATGCCATCATCGTCGATGACGCCAAATCCGCCGAGCGCATGCAGTCCCTGGTGGGGATGATCTCCAGTCGCGCAAAAAAACGCATTCAGGTTTACACCGGCGCGGAACCTGTTTTCGAATGTTTTGGGGTCCAGGCCCAGATCGACTCGGCCTTTCACCGTCAAGTTTGGCTGCCCTGTGGTGGTTACATCGTGATTGATGAAACCGAGGCCCTCATTGCCGTGGACGTCAACACCGGTCGTAACAAGGGGGCGAAGGACATGGAAAAAACCATCCTTCAGACAAACCTCGAAGCCGCCGACGAAATCTGCCGTCAAATGCGGCTTCGAAACATTGGCGGAATCATCATCGGTGACTTCATCGACATGAAAAGCCGTCGGGATCAGCAGGCGGTTTATCAGCGCGTCCGGGACCGCCTAAAACGCGACAAGGCCCGCACCCATGTGCTGCCCATTTCGCAGTTGGGTTTGATGGAAATGACCCGTCAGCGTGCCGCCGAAAGTCTGGCGAGCTCCCAATACGTGCCGTGCCCGTATTGCAATGGTCGGGGGGTTGTGAAGAGTCCAATGACACTCAGTGTGGAGCTCCAACGCCGCCTGCATTCTGTCATGCGCAAGCACCAGGAATCCGTGCATGAGGTCAAGGTTGTTGTTCATCCCGAGCTGATGAACCGTCTTCGCACCGAGGACGAAGAACTGCTGGTGGATATTGAGCGGCGCTATGCTGGCCGGCTCGCTTTCCGATCGGATCCCACCTTCCATCACGAAAAATTTGTCGTGCTGAATGGCATCACTGGCGACGAACTGAAGCCTTAGGACAGAAGTCAGGCGGTCCTCATGAGCGAGACGCAGACGCCGATGATGAAGCAATACCTGGCGATTCGCCGGGAATTGCCTCCCAAGACGCTTCTCTTCTTTAGGTTGGGAGATTTTTACGAGCTCTTTGGTGATGACGCCAAAGATGCGGCAGGTGTTTTGAACGTGGCGCTCACCAAGCGCGGTCAGATGCCCATGTGCGGTGTGCCCTATCATGCCGCCCGTGGCTACATCGAAAAGCTCGTGGCAGCCGGATGGCGGGTGGCCATTTGTGATCAGGTGGGCGAGGTCACTGCCGGAAAACTCGTCCGCCGAGAAATCGCAGAAATTATCAGCGCTGGGACCCTCGAAACGTTTGGTCTGGATGAACGGGCTCCCAATTATCTGGCTTCGATCTGCGCGGGTCCCGAGGGTTTTGGAATCGCCTCCTGTGAGCTGAGCACCGGCGAGTTGCGGGTCACGCAAGCCACGCACGAAGCCGCCCTTCTCGACGAACTGGCCCGCATCTCCGCAGCAGAAACGCTGGCGCCGGAAAGCCAGGCGGAGGTCTTTGCCGCAGTGACTGGCACCAATTTTCTGGATGATTATCTCTACATCCCGGAGCAAGCCACCGAGGTCCTCCGAACCCATTTCCGAGTCCACTCCCTTGACGGATATGGGTGCGGAGATCTGCCTCTTGGGGTGAGTGCCGCTGGTGCCCTCCTCCATTACGTGACCCTTCAGCTTCGGCGCAATGCCTCCCACATCCGTTCGCTCAAGCCCTACCGGCAGGGCCAGTTTCTTGTCATCGATGCCTCCACCCAATGGCACTTGGAAATTGTCACATCCCGAGCCGGGCGTCCCATGACACTGCTTGGCATTCTGGACCG
>JBGTAR010000297.1:0-15637 GCA_041749815.1 Terrimicrobiaceae bacterium | reverse complement strand
GCCTTCCCGGCGTGGGCGGTGATTATTATCATTGCCCGCGAGTTTTTGATCACCGGCCTCCGCCTGCTTGCCGGGGCCAAGGGAGTTCTTCTTCCCGCCGAGCGTCTTGGGAAGCACAAAACCGCATGGCAGATGATCACCATTCTGTTTTATCTCGCCCTCCTCGCCGCGGGGGACTGGCCAACCCTTTTTTCTGAATCCCTGCAAAAACTGGGCTGGACGCTGGTGGGACCGATTTTGATTGGGATCACGGTTGTCCTCACCGTCTATTCCGGGGTCGCTTATCTTTGGAAAAGCCGCCGCCTGATTGATTTTCGCTGATTGGTATGTGCTTGAGTGTAGGCGCTGCCTCGGGTAATGGATGGGGGAATCATTGATGCAAAGGAACTTTCCATGTGGTCTGAGGATTCTTGCCGTCGCGTTTTACCTCGTCGGCCAGCACGCTGCCTTTGCCCAGGACTCCCAACCAGAAACCGAAGAGCAACGGCTCGACCGGGAAATGCGGGAATCATCGGAGGACCACATGCGCCTGGAGTTGGGCGTCAATGACATCACCGCCCCCTCCATCGCCGCGGTGCTGCGAGACCTTGGGTCTTTCCAACCCGTGCCGATGGACACGATTGCCCAGAACAATCGTGAGGCCGTTTATGCCAACCGCATGCAAACCGCGATTCATTTTGGGTCTTTGGTGGCCGATGGGTTCATGCTGACCATCGCTGAGCGGCCCACCGATATTCAAGATGTCGGCAAAGCCCTCATCCGTCAGTCCCGCGCTTTGGGGGTCAGTGACCGTCTCACCAAACGCAGCAAGAGCCTGTTTGAGCTGAGCGAGAAGGGCGATTGGATTGGCATGCGGCAGGAACTTGCCCGCACACAATCGGATGTGGAGAAATCCATGTTGGACCTCCGGGATGAGGAGATGGCGCATATGATCAGCTTGGGCGGCTGGCTCCGCGGTTTCCAACTCGCGGCGAAAAGCTGTGCGACATCTTATTCCGCCGAACGTTCCCGAATCCTGGCGCGCTCAGAAATTATCGATTATTTCCTCGACCGCCTCGACACCCTCCACCCCCGCCTCAAAAAAACGGATTATGCCACCAACCTCACAACCAGCCTGCGGGAATTAAAAACCCTGACTCTCGAGGCCGATGATGGAGCGCTGACCCAGGAACAAACCATTCGCGCGAGCGAGATCGCCGATCGGGCCGTGGGCATAGCTCTCGGTCCTGTGGATGCCGAAGGACGAATCTTAAAATCCGGGCTCACACCTTGAAGCGCGCCAATCGTTCAGTCAGTGCCTTCCGCTCGCTCGCGAAGGACTTCTTGGAACGCTCGAATGAACGTTTCCCGGAAAGTGCCAGTCATCTGGGCCTGACGGAGTTTAATGCCAGGCTGGGAAAAAATGACGCCGCCACCCACCTCCTCCACAGCAAAGACGTCGCAATCACGTTGGAAGCCGTGGAATCGCTGCCGGCCTCGGAGTTTGAAGGGGATGACTGGCTGGACCGCAGGGGGTTTCTTTCCATGCTTCGCGTTGATCGTCTTTTCTCGCAGGACTTGCCCCGATGGCGGGACAACCCGCAAGGGAACTGTGACGCGGCTGTGGAGAGCATCTTTGACCTGCTTGTCCGGCACTCGGAAAATCTTGCCTCCGTGGCTCCCGCGATTGAAGCAAGGCTCGCACAAATTCCCGATTTTCTTGCAGCCGGGGCAGCCAATATTCGCAAACCCGTGCCACTCTGGACCGATCTGGCGGCAATGGCGTGCCAGGGAGCCACCGAGTTTCTTGGACAGATCGAGCCGGAACTCACGGCGTCTTCTTCTCATCCGAAAAACATTGGCCCTCTCATAGCGGCGGCGAGCCGGGCCTTCGAAAATTATGCCGTGGCCATTGCCAGAAAACCGCAGGGTCCGGCCCAAGGATTTTCCATTGGACGGGACCACTTTGAGTTTTTGATGCGTGAACGGCTCGGGTTTGAAATGTCTCTCCCGGAGGCCCGGGCAGAAGGCCTCAAGCGGGTCGCGCAACTCACCGAGGAAGTTGCCCAAGAAGCCCGGCGTTTGGGCTACCGTTCTGCACGCGAAGCACTCGACGAAGCGGCCACCGCGTGGGATCCCGGCGCCCCGCTGATTGATGTCTATCGCTCGACGACTGCGTCCCTCAATCTGGCCGTGCGCAAGCTCGGGATTGCCAGCATTCCCGCAGGGGAAACCCTCAAAGTCCTTCCCGCTCCGGCTTTTCTCCGACACCATTTTCCAACCGCCGCCTATTCCGCCCCTCCACCGTATTCAAAAAAACAGCAGGGTATCTTTTGGGTCAATGACCTCAGTCTGGGTCAAAAATCTGAAGCAAGACGCCATGCAGAAATCCGTCAGCACTTTGGCTTGGAACTGACGTGTATTCACGAGGCGTATCCCGGACATCACCTCCAGTTCGCTGTGCAAAACCGTCATCCCTCAAAACTCCGCAGGCTTTTTGCGCACGCAATTTTTTATGAGGGCTGGACGATGTGGTGTGAAAAGCAGGCTGTCGAATCCGGCTTGGTGGCCCATCCCGCGGCCCGCTTGATCCAACTCCACGATGCGCTTTGGAGAGCTTATCGCATTGTCATCGACTGTGGCCTGCACTCCGGGGAACTCACCCATGCCGCCGCTTCCAAAGTTCTTATGCAAGGAGTCGGCTTCACCCGTGCCCGCGCCTCCGGCGATGTGAACTGGTACACATCCAGTCCCACAGTTCCCATGAGTTACCTGCTCGGTCGCCTCGAAGTCGAAAAACTGCACAAACACTTTGTCATTGGCCAGGGCTGGACGCTCCGCCAATTCAATGATTGGATGCTCTCTCACGGGGCACTGCCTTATGCGTGGATTGCCGGGAGCGCAAGCGCGAAGCGAGCCATTGATGGGTAGGGCTCGGCAGTCCCATAAGCGTTAACCTTGGGGTTGATGCGCATGGACTCGGCTGAGAATGGAGTGAAGAGTGATGGTTTTTGAACTATGAGATCACCTCGAATGGCATCGGCGGTCTTGGAGCTGCTCACAAAAATTTGTGCGCCATTCATCATTCCATCAAAATTCAAAAATCAACACTCGGCAATCGTCAATAACCTGCCGCCCTTTAGCTTAACGCTTATGGGTCGGTCAGTCCTCCTTCGCCAAGGCTTCGGAGGACACGTCCCTTGCCCGCCGACTTGTGACTAGTGATTTATCCAAGTCAGGAAGCGCGAAGCTTTCACCTTGAAAACACCATGTTGCAGATCGTGATGGCGGCGATCACTCCGGCCAGATCGGCGAGTAGGCCGGCGGGAACCGCATGTCGGGTTCGTCGAATTGAGATCGATCCAAAATACACGGCGAGCACATAGAATGTGGTTTCAGTGCTGCCCATGATGGTGCCGGCCATCCGGGCAATGAGGCTGTCCGCGCCATGCGTTGTGACGAGTTCAGAAAAAATTCCCAAGGACCCGCCGCCGCTGAGCGGGCGCATAAAAATAAGGGGCAACAATTCCGCTGGTGCGTGGAGGGGCTCCATGAGGGGTGATAAGAGCCTCGCCAGCAAGTCGATGCCTCCTGCGGCGCGGAACATACCGATCGCCGCAAGGATGGCGACAAGAAATGGAATGATGCGAACGGCCACTTGAAACCCTTCTTTGGCACCTTCAACAAACTCCTCATAGACCGGCACCTTTCTGGCGGCCGCATACAGGGGGAAGATGGTCAGGAAAAAGGGAATGGCCAGGAGCGAGATCACTTCCACGGCCCGTGCCAGAGGGTGTTTTAATTCCCAATCCTCTGAAAACGAAAAGGGTCCATCGCCGATCGCAAGGGCTGTGCGGATTCCATCCGCCATTTCCGTAAACCGTGCCGAAAAAAATGTCATGCCCAAAAAAAGAGCAAGGAATCCCGCGAGAGCGCCCCAGACCGCGATTGCGCCCCATGGCCCCATTTTTGGGGGATCTTCCAATGTGGCGGGTGGCTGGGCCGCGGTGGATTCGGCATCGCTGGTGGGGGGGATGGCTGGCAAACGAAACATGGGCAGCCGCTCAAAAAACTTCACGGCCGAGAGTCCCACAATGGTCGAGCAGGTGGTTGCAAAGAGAGCGGTGCCAATAATGGCCGTGGGTTGCACGGAACCATTGGCAGCCAGAATGGCAACAGCCGTCGCTGGAATGATTTGCACGGAACTGGTGTTCAGAGCGAGGAACGTGCACATTGCATTGCTGGCGACCCCTGGGCGTGGATTCAGTTTTTCCAGATCCTGCATGGCCCGCAGACCGAGGGGGGTGGCCGCATTCGCGAGGCCTAGCATGTTGGCCGCCATGTTCATCACCATGGAACCCATTGCCGGGTGCTTGGCGGGAACATCCGGGAAAATCCGAACCAGCACCGGACGCAGGAACTTCGCCAACTGTCCAACCGCTCCCGATTTCTCCGCGAGTCGCATGATGCCCAGCCAAAGGGCCATGACCCCCGCCAGCGGAAGGGCAAGGTTCATCACCGCAATTTTGCAGCCCTCAAAGCCAGCCTTGGTCACTTCCGGAAGCTGGCCGGTGAGCGCACCCAGTGCCACGGCAAGAAGCAAGAGACCAAGCCAGATTCCATTGAGCATCGGTTTCTTGTAAAGGGCCAACCCGAATCCGACCAGACTTTGCTGCGAGCCTTGCGAAGAATGTCCGAATCGCGTTAATTGAAGTTATGGTGGTTGATAAAATTCTGCTCGCGGCTCAGGGCTACATCGAGTTGGACATGCCTGAAGAGGCCATGCGGGAACTTGACAGCCTGCCTGAGGAAGATCGCCAACGCGAGCCGGCGCTCCAGCTCAGGCTGTTTGTGCTGATGCGGTCGCGTCAGTGGCAGCGGGCACTGGATGTCTGTGAGGCCATGCGTTCCGCCACTCCAGAAATTGTCACCGGATATATTCATGGGGCCTTTTGTTTGCACGAAATGGGCCGGACGGCCGAGGCGCGAACGCTTCTGCTTGCGGCGCCTTCCCACCTCCAGGAAGAACCCACCTACCACTACAACCTCGGCTGTTATGCGGCGGTTATGGGCGATGTGGAAGAGGCGCGCCGCCATCTGACGGCTAGCTTTGAATTGGATAAAAAATTTCGTGATATCGCACGCAGGGATCCTGATTTGCAGTCGGTGAAAGACTTTCTTTAGATGCGGACTCTGAGCGTTCCGCCGGAACTGGAAAATTTGCAAAAGGCCTTTGAAGAGAATTTTTCTTTGGGGCTGGAGTGTGGTGCGGCCCTCAGCGTCTGGAAAGACGGCAGGGAGTGCTTGAATGTCTTTGGGGGTTTTCAGGACCAAAAACGATTGGTGCCATGGACGGAGCAGACGCGTGTTCTGGTCTGGTCCGCCACCAAAGGACCGGCCAGCGCCTGCGTGGTTCATGCGATGCAGCAGGCTGGCGTTTCCATCTCAACCGCGGTTTCAGAAATCTGGCCGGCCTTTGCTGCCAATGGCAAATCTGGAATCCGCATTGCCGAGGTGTTGGCTCATCGGGCCGGACTGGCGGCATTGTCAGATCGATCCGCCCGCTTTGATGATCACGAGGCCGTGGCCACGGCACTTGCGGCCCAGAAACCGCTTTGGGAGCCGGGTTCCGGCCATGGTTACAGCCCGCGGGTGTTCGGTTACCTGCTCGACGAAATTTGCCGCCGGATTTCGAGCGTCTCTGTGGGAGAATATTGGCGGAAAAATTTTGGGGATCCCCTCGGTTTGGATTTTTGGATTGGACTCCCGGAGAGTGAAGACGCAGCCCAAATGCTGCCACCCCGGTTCACAGCATCGCCTGGCGAAAAAACCGCCTTCGAACGGGCCTTTGCCGAACCCGGAAGCCTGACCAACTCCGCCTTCTCCACACCGGCAGGCTTGCTGTCTGCCTCAGCCATGAACAAACCGGAGATCCGGGCAGGAAGTTATCCGGCGTTTGGAGGAATTGGTTCCGCTTCGGCGCTTGCAAAATTTTATGGCATGCTGGCATGTGATGCTCACTTGGAGGGTCATCAATTTTTTTCATCAGATTCCATGAAGCTCCTGCAAACCCGGGCCTCGGATGGTTTGGATCTGGTGCTGCAACGCGAGACCGCGTTCTCGGCGGGGTTTATGATGGATCCCATGGCTGAGGGGCAAAAAATCCGGGAGACGTTTGGCCCGAGTCATTCGGCATTCGGTCACCCGGGTGCCGGTGGGTCCCTCGCTTTTGCCGACCCGATCCACCGGATCGGTTTTGCCTATGTGATGAATCAAATGGAACCCGGAGCGATGCCGCGCGAGCGAACCCTTCGCCTCGTGCGGGCTCTTTATTCGGGGTTGGCCCGGACAAATCACAGGGGGGAGCCTCAGATTGCGTAACGCTCTGGTTGCCAGTGGGTCCGGGCGACCGAGGCATATCCAGGGCGATACGGTGAGGGAGCCCGGAACCGCTGGCGGCCAAATGGTTAGCAAGATGGGGTGGCCGCTTGTGATTTGTCCGGGTTAGGTTTGGAAACCAGTCCCTGAATCGGATCAAAAGCTGAGGATTGTTGGTCGGTTCCTTCAAAGAGCCGTGGCTTGCGTCTGATGGATGTGAGTGCCCAGGCGACTAGAAAAAGGATGGCCCCAACCACAACCATCGCCGCCGCCGTGGAACAGCCCAGCCAAATGGCCAGATGGAATCCCAGAAACGAACTGACGGCGGCATGAAGCGCCGTCAGCACAAGACGCGTTGGCAAATGAAAGGTGAGTTGCGCCGCAAACATGGCGGGAACAATCAGCATTGCGACTGCAAGGATGGCTCCCACCGCTTCAAACGAACTCACGACCACAATTGAGAGGGCCGCCATGAGCGCGTAATGCCAGAACCCCGTTTTTAATCCCATCGACCGGGCCAGGGCGGGGTCAAAGGATGTCAGCAGCAACTCCTTGTAAAAAACGGTGACCAAAATGATCAACACAAGCGTGACCCCCGCCATCCGAATCACCGAAGGAGGCCCGAGTTCGTGTCCGCCAAGCATCACGGGGGGCTCGAGGGGCACAAACGCAATTTCTCCGTAAAGCACACATTCTGCATCAATATGGATCGGTCCGGTGGTCTCGGCCATGCTCAGCATAACCACCCCAAGCGCAAACAGGCTTGTGAAAGCAATACAGGTTGCCGCATCGGCTTTGACGCGGGTTTGACGGTGAATGAACTCAATGATTCCCACCGTGAGCAGTCCGGCCCCGATGGCCCCAAGAAACATTAGCGGGGTCGAGACGTGTCGAAAGACCAGAAACACAATCACCAGCCCGGGAAGGATGCTATGGCTGATGGCATCTCCCACCAGGGCCATCCGGCGGAGGAGCAGATAATTTCCAACAAGCCCACAAGCCGTTCCGACCAGGGCCCCCATCAGCACAACCCAGGCGCTGGCAGAAAGATTTTCTGTCCATGGTTCAACGATCACCTGCGCAAAATCAAAAGCGGGAATCAAAGCGCTCATGGTCTTGGAGGTCCAAATCCCACCGCGTTGCCGGAAAGAAAGCGGGCGCCCGCCCCATGGATATCCTCCAGCCCCGGGATGAGTTTTCCGTGGGGATCCCGGCGGGCGTAGTTGAGTCTCTTTTCGAGCTGACGCACATTTTCTTCGCCCAGAATATGCTCAATTTCCTCGGCCTCATCATGCACATGGTCAGCAGGAATATTTGCGGCGTGATTGAGATAAAGCTCCCAGAGCCGGTGGTTGCGCACAATTTCACACGCACGTTTCCAACCCGGGGGAGTGAGCGTAAAATCCGCGCCTTCGCGTGTTGCGAATCCGTGGTGCTCGAGAGTTTTGATCGCTGCTTCGGAAGATTCCAGCGTCTCGCGCCGGTGTTCCGCCAACTCACGAAGAGAGACACTCTCAGATCGAAAGCCTTCATCTTCCAGCACACGATAAACGGCTTTGAGGGTGTTCTCGCGCTGGACCCGACGTGTCCGCATGCGGTGCCGCCACCACTTGGCGAGGATGCCATGACGCGGAGCCAGAAAGAGCGCCAGCGCAAAAACCGCCGAAGCCGTGAGAACCATTACAGGCCCCGTGGGCAGGTTGCGCCCCACAAACGAAAAGAAGGACCCCAGAGCTCCGCTAAGCATGCCAAACACGGCCGCGAGGGCCAGCATGGCGGGAAGGCGGTCGGTCAACAAAAACGCTGCGGAGGCAGGAATCACCAACATCGCGGCGACAAGCACAACCCCCACGGCCTGCAGGGAGGCCACAATGGCAAATGCCAGCATCAGGATCAGGGCATAATGAAAAATCTGAACCTTCAAGCCACTGGAGCGTGCAAAGGCCGGGTCAAAACTTGTGACCAGGAACTCCTTATAAAAAATCCCGATGGCGGCAGCACACACCAGCACCACTCCCGCAAGAAGCAAAACATCCTCCCGCCCCATGGCCGCCGCCTGGCCAAACATAAACTTATCCAACCCGCTCTTGTTCCCTCCCGGCAGGTTTTGGATCATTGTCAGCAAACAAACCCCCACCGCAAAAAACCCGGCCAAAACAAACCCCAACGCCGCATCCTCCTTGTGTTTGGTGGTCGAAGTGATCGCCTGCGCCGTCGCCGCTCCAAGCAGTCCGGCGACCGTTGCCCCAATAAAAATGGCGAGGGGGTTTTTGGTCATCGACCAAAGGAATCCTATGGCCACTCCCGGAAGGACGGCATGAGAGAGCGCATCACTCATCAACGCCAACTTGCGGACCACCAAAAACGTTCCCATCAGCCCGCAGGCAACGCCCAGGAGCATCGAGCCCGCAAGCGCATACCTCAGAGAGGGGTCTGTGAATGAAAAAAACCTCAGCGTTCGCTCCAGGAGATCGGCTTCGGTGATGTCACTGATCCGCGCGGCCTGGGCCATCGGCGCAAAACAAAACCAGCCAAGGAAAGCCAGCAATGGCCACGCCTTATTCGATCGTGCCACCCCTTTCATTCAGAGTTTGGTTTCGCCCACAATTTGCACAACTTCTGACAGAATATTCAGGCGTCCTCCGTAGGTGTTCTGCAAATTCTCAGGCGTAAAAACCTCCTCCGTCGGGCCAAATGCGAGCAACCGCATGTTCAGCAGCATGAGCATGTCAAAATACTCTCTTGCGGTGGCAAGGTCATGATGGACCACCAGCACGGTCTTGCCGTTTTCCTTGAGATCCCGGAGGAGGGTGATGATCGCGGCCTCCGTGGCGGCATCCACGCCGACAAACGGTTCATCCATGAGGTAAAGGTCGCTTTCCTGGGCAAGGGCCCGGGCCAAAAAAACCCGCTGTTGCTGGCCGCCAGAGAGATTGCCGATCTGACGCTGAGCAAATGGCAACATGTTCACTTTCTCCAAACAGGCCCGGGCAATGTCCCGATCCCCGGCCGAAGGGCGGCGACCAAGCCCCATGTGTCCGTAGCGCCCCATCAAAACCACATCCATCACATTCACCGGAAAATCCCAATCCACGGATTCCCGCTGGGGCACGTAGCCGACGCGGTGACAATTTTTTGCATACGGTTTTCCAAAAATTTTCACCCAACCGCTGGAAAGCGGCATGATGCCCATAATGGCTTTGATGAGCGTGGATTTTCCGGCGCCGTTTGGCCCGATAATGCCGACCAGACGGCCAGTAGGAACGGACAGGTCCACCCCATAAAGAACCAGTTTTTTGTGATAGGCCACGCTCACGTCATGAACCTCCAAAGGAGCGGAACTTTCTGCGGGAGTCTCCTGATTCATTTGAGGGCACTCACAAGAGTTGTCATATTATAGCGGATCATGCCCTCATAGGTGCCGGTATCGAAACCATCCTTTTGTTCGCCCGGCTGGCCCATGGCATCAGAGTAGAGTTCGCCGCCAACCTTGATTCCGGCATCAGCGGCCACCCGCTTGATCGCCGCAGGATTCACACTGGATTCCACAAAGATGGCTTTGACACCGGTGGATTTGATGAAATCCACCAGACTGGCCATATCCGCCAACGCTGCTTCCGAGACGGTTGAAACGCCTTGAAGCCCGACCACTTGGAATCCATAGGCCTTGCCAAAGTAGTTGTAGGCATCATGACTTGTCACAAGAATCCGCGAGGATTCCGGCAGCGAAGCCACTTGTTCTTTACACCAGCCATCCAAGGTGGCCAGGCTCGCCTGCAGCGCTTCGGCATTTTTTTTGAATTTCTCTGCCTGATCCGGGGCCGCTTCGGAGAGTCCTTGAACAATGGTTGGGATGGTCTGAGCCCACAGCGAAACATCCATCCAGACGTGGGGGTCATAGTGCCCCTCAAACTCTGGAGGTTCCAGCAGAATGCTTTTATCCACGCTCTCTGTCACGGCATACACTTTTTTTCCACCCCGCGCTATCCGTGCAAACAAATCCGACATCCGCCCCTCCAACATCAATCCATTGTAAAAAATCACATCCGCCTTCGACAACTTCGCCGCATCACCCGCCGTCGGTTTATAGAGATGCGGGTCAACCCCCGGCCCCATCAGCGTCTCGATCTCCACGCCATCCCCGCCGATCCGGCTCACCAAATCCCCAATCATCGCCGTGGTCGCCACCACGGAAATCTCCGCAGACCTTGCCCACGGACTCCCGCCGAGCAACCAAAGAACCATAAGAAGGATGACGGTGCTTTTGGGACGGGAAAGGTAGGGCATGATGGGTGTTTTTTTACTTCTCAAATGTAGCTTAAGCTACAATTCGTAAAAAGTTATACTATTGCAATACGGGATTTGTCAAATTCAAAAGAATCTGTCAGTAATGAGGCTGATGGGTTTGAAAAACGGAGATTCCCCCCGACACCCCGACTTGGAGCCGATGGAGGCTGTGGGTCGGGACACGGCCGCGCACCAGCGTCGGACGCGGCTGGCCCATGCGCAGGAGCGCGCGCAGGATTATGTGGAGGCTATTGCGGAGCTGATTCTTGTGAATGGGGAGGCCCGGGCCACGGAACTGGCCCGCGCGCTGGGAGTCACGCATGTGACGGTGGTGAGAACCGTGCAGCGTCTGCAAAAGGAGGGGTTGGTCACCAGCCGCCCCTATCGTTCCATTTTTTTGACGGATGCCGGGCGAAAGCTGGCAAGCAAGGCGAAGGCACGTCATGCCACGGTAATAGCCTTTCTCGAGTCCCTCGGAATTTCTCCAGCGACTGCCAGGGCGGATGCCGAGGGCATTGAGCATCATGTGAGCCCGGAGACCCTGGCCGCTTTTGAACGGCAGCTGTCCATGGACCCGTCCAAGAGGCCCACCTCCCGGAAACCGGGAACACAACGAAGATCTGTCAGCACTCATCCCCCCAAACAGTAATATGCAAATTGCCCTTGTTAGTGACATTCATGGAAACATCGACGCCTTGGACGCGGTGATCCGTGATATTGATGCGCTTGGTGTGGAGACCGTGGTGTGTTTGGGGGACATTGTCGGTTATGGGCCGGAGCCCGCAGAATGCGTGAGGGAAATTCTGAAGCGTTCTGCTTTTGCGGTGATGGGGAATCATGAGGCGATGTTGTTTCACATGAGTCGGGAGCAGTTGTTGGAAGTGGATGCCCGCATTGGGATGCCGCTTTTGCTTGCCAGGTCGCAACTCAGCCCGGAGGAGTTGGAATATCTGAGGGACCTGCCGATTGCCGCCGAGATGGAGAATATGGAAATCGTGCACTCCTCCATGCACGATCCGCCCGCTTTTAACTACATTTTTGAGCGCTCTGACGCCCGGAAGCATTTTGATGATCAAAGGAGCGGGATTTGTTTTCATGGTCACACGCACATCCCGGCGGTGTGGATCCGGGATGGACGGTCGATTCACTGTCTGCGGGCTTCCAGTCAGCCCATGGTTCTGAACGGCGAGGCCTTGTATGCTGTGAATATTGGCAGTGTCGGCCAACCCCGGGATGGTAGTCCGCTGGCCAGTTACGCGATTTATGATGTGACACGAAAGACCCTGCTCCACCGCCGGGTGGCCTATGATCTTGAGACGGCGATCCAAAGGTTTCGTGATGCCAATCTGCCGGAGGAAAATTTTTTACGGCTGGCGAGCGGTCACTGATTCTTGCACAGCTTCCAAGGGAACCAGCCTCTCGAATCCCGAGTAGAAATTCGCGCGGTCTGCGCGAAGGAATCCGACAAGGGAAATCCCGGCCAAACCGGCGCAATGAACGGCAAGGCTGGTTGGTGCGCCCATGGCGGCCAGAAAGGGGATTCCCGCCCTGGCGGCTTTCTGAACGATTTCAAAAGCAATGCGGCCACTCACCAGCAACCCCACATCGGAGAGGGGAGGGGTTTCCTCGCGGACGCTGTGTCCCACAAGTTTGTCCACGGCATTATGACGGCCCACATCCTCACGGGTGAGAAGGATGCGGCCATTGGTATCAAACCATGCGGCCGCATGCAGGCCTCCGGTTTCCTGGAAAACCTTTTGTTTTTCCTCCAAGGCTTCGGGAAGGCCATGCAGAGCGGTTGCTGTGATGGTGAAGGCTGAGGGAGGGATCCTGGGCAGGGCGAGGCGTTCATCAATTTCCCGCAGCCCACAAATTCCGCAAGCCGAGGTGGTGATGATTTTTCTTTCGAAATTGGTGGGGTCAAACGGGCGGGTGAGCTGGATGTTTAGATGGTTGCTGGACTTGCGGGAAAAGCTGACAATTTCCTTCCCGCTTTCGATCACACCCTCGGCAAAAAGCAGGCCGGCGACGAGGTCCTCATCATTTCCCGGTGTGCGCATGGTGAGGCTGAAGGGCTGGTCATTGACGTGGATATCGAGAGGTTGTTCGACGGCCACACTGTCATCCTTCTCATTCAGGCCGCGGGCATCCAAACGCAGAATGCGGGTTTTCATGCCACCTTCTCTATCCGCACGTGGGCATTATAATCCGGCACGCCGCCCATGGCATCCACGACCCCTTTGCGGATCAGCCCGTTTCCTTCGGGCCAATGGATTTGCAGGTTTCCCGGAGCGATGGGGGCGGGATGAACACGCCCCTCGTAACGGCCAACATCGTTGATCAAGGCAATGCGGTCACCGCTGACAAGGTGAAGGGCGGCCGCATCCTCGCTGCTGATCAGGACCGCATCGCGGGGGGCATTGTTCAAAGGGTCAACTTCTGCATAGATCAGGGTGTTGAATTGTTTGCCCCGGCGGGTGCTCACATGGAAAACCCCGGCTTCGCGACGAAGCTCCGGCAGGGGCACGCTGCGAAAATGCCCGCGACCGTCGGGGGTTGGGAATTGCCCGTTTGCGCAGAGGTGGGGACCCCCATATTGGAAGGCATCACCGGTTTTGTGGAGATGTTGGATCCCATCATAAAAAGGAACCACCCTGGCGATTTCCTCCCGCAGGGATTGCCCGGATTCGCAGCCGAACAGAGTGGATTTTTCCGGATAAACGGCAAGAGCCAGTTCACGCAAAATTTTCCATTCGGCCCTGGCCTCGCCGATCTGACGTGGAATTTCGGGGCTGAACATCACCCGTCGTTCGGTGCTGGTTTCTGTGCCGCCGTCATCTTGTTCGTAACGTGTCTTGGCAGGCAGCAGGAACACGGCCTCTCCAGCCGGGATGAACATTTGGTCCGTGAGGATGATGTCCTGGTGCACGCGCACGGCCACGTTTTCCATGGCGGCCCGAACGTAGTCCGGTTCCGGCAGGGTCCTTAAAAAATTTCCACCAAGGCAGTAAAAAACATCCAACTTTCCACGGTCGCAGGCCTCGACCATTTCGGTGGCGGCCAGTCCCTGCCAGTCCGGAACCGGGAACCCATACTCTTTGGACAGGGATTCGGCGTTTGCCGGGGTGATGGGTTTGTAGCCAGGAAAGGCCGTCGCATAGGCTCCCATTTCCGCGCCACCCTGCACCGAGGAATGACCGCGGATCGGCATGACGCCATTTTTGCCGTGTCCGATATAACCGCGGGCCAGTGCCAAATTCAGAATCGTCTGCACCCCATCCCCACCCCAGGGATGTTGGGTGATGCCCATGCTCCACACGAGAACGGCATTTTTTGCATCACGGATCAGCTCCGCAAATTCCCGCATGGCGGCCCGGTCCAACCCGGCCGCAAGCTCCAGCGGTTCCCAATCCATCGCGGCCACATGACCGGCCAGTTCATCAAATCCCATGGTGTGGTTTTTGATGAAGTCATGGTTGACCCAGCCCTCGGCAAAAAGGATTTTGAGCACGCCCGAAAGGAATGCGATATCGCCTCCCTGGGAAACCGGAAACCAATAATCCGCGATGTCCGTTCCAAACAGCGCGGAGTCCGCATTGGAAGGAACCCAGTATTTTTTCATACCGGGTTCGAGGTAGGGATTCACGAGCACGACTTTTGTGCCGAGCTTTTTTGCTTCGTGGAGATATTTGGTTGCGACCGGCTGGTCATTCGCGGGATTGGAACCAAAAAAAATGACAAGGTCGGTGCCATACCAGTCCTTGTAGCTGCAGGTGGTGGCCGCCACTCCGAGAGCCTGCTTCATCGCGGCACCGGAGGGCGAATGACAAATTCGCGCCGCGTTGTCCACATGGTTGGTTCCAAGAAAACGGGCCGTTTTCTGCGCCATGTAATAAATCTCGTTGGTCACCCCACGGGAGGTCACAAAAAAAGCAAGGCGCCGGGGATCGGTTTTCCGGATTTTATCACCAAGCCGTTGGTAGGCTTCCTCCCACGGGATGCGGCGAAATCCGCGGTCGCCTTTCTCGCGAATCATGGGATATGGCAACCTTCCGAGCGCCCGGAGCTCGGCATTTGTCAATTTTTCCAGAGCGGAAACATCTGCCAGGACCTGCTCGTCAAGAGCCGGCATCGTGTTCAGCCGAAGAAGATTCAGCCGGGTCATGCAAAGATGAGGCCCCTTGACGGTCCAGTCATTCAGCCCCGCGACACCAAGGGCGCAGCCATCACAAACCCCCTTGGTGATCACCTTCCACGCGTAGGGGAGGTTGTCGCGATTTTTCCAAAGGATATCGAACATGTCCCGAAAGTGTTTGGGCTTGGTCTGGCCAATCCCAAAGGGGGAAAACCTGGCAAGCCCCTTCGGGTGGGGCATGCGGTGGGATGTCATGGTCGGCGAATCTCTGCCGACTTCCGGTCAGGATTTCGGGGGTTCCTCATCATGGTTTCACGAGGAGCCGGGTCTCACATTCCCCGTCCGGGGAATGTGAGTTCGGCAATGCCGCTTTTGTCGAGATCTCCAAATCCTTCGGCGACCATCCGGTCATATTGCGCCTTGGTGGCTGCGGCCAGGGGAAGAGTAAGCCCTTGTTCCTTGCCGAGAGCAAGCGCGATGCCGCTGTCCTTGGCCGCGTGAGCTCCCGAGAAAAAGCACGCGTGATCGCGGTTGATCATGTCTTCTCCATCTGTGGCAAGCACGCGGGAGTTGGCACCGGTTTGAGAAAAAACTTCTGCGACCGTGGCAAGATCAAGACCAAGCGAAGCCGCCAGTCCCAACCCTTCCGCCAAGCCGGCCGTGTTGATGTTCATGACCATGTTGACAAGGGCTTTCACCTGGGCGGCCTGACCCGCATTGCCAATATAACGGAGAAGTTTTCCCTCATCGGAAAGCGGGATCAGGATATCCTGAACACTGTCAAAAACCTCCCGTTTGCCTCCAGCCATCAGATACAGGGTGCCATTCAGGGCTTGAGTGATGCTTGATGCCATGCAG
>JBGTAR010000296.1:0-7233 GCA_041749815.1 Terrimicrobiaceae bacterium | reverse complement strand
GGCAAGTTTCACCTGCTCATAGACGAGCGGTTCCTTGATGCAGACGGGGGTCTTGTCCTCCCCCTCGTATTTCCAGGCGGACACAAAGGCGTAGTCGTCGTCATTCCTGAGCGCTTCGCCTTCGGGGGTTTGGAATTCGGTTCGGAAATGGCCGCCGCAGCTCTCTTCTCGATCCAAGGCATCACGGCACATCAATTCGCCAAATTCCAGGAAATCGGCGACCCGTCCGGCTTTTTCGAGGGACTGATTGAAGGTCTCGCCGGAACCAAGGACACTGACATTGCTCCAGAATTCCTCGCGAAGTTTGGGGATCCTCTCAATGGCCTCCAAGAGTCCTTCCCGGTTGCGGGCCATCCCGCATTTGTCCCAAATCAACAATCCCAATTCGCGGTGGAAGCTGTCCACGCTGCGTTTGCCTTTGATATCCAACAACCGCTGAACGCGATCGCGGGTTTCCTGAACCACCGATTGAAATGCGGGATCCGTGGAAGCCGGACGTTTTTTTCCAAATTGGGTCGAGAGGTAGGCCCCAAGGGTGTAGGGAATCACAAAATACCCATCGGCAAGTCCTTGCATGAGGGCCGACGCACCCAGGCGGTTTGCCCCATGATCCGAGAAATTGGCTTCCCCGAGCACATGAAGACCCGGGATATTGCTCATCAGATTGTAATCCACCCAAAGCCCGCCCATCGTGTAATGCACGGCGGGATAAATCCGCATCGGACGCTCGTAGGCGTTTTCTCCGGTGATGTTTTCATACATTTCGAAGAGGTTGCCGTAACGTTCTTCGATGACCGGAAGTCCGAGGCGTTTGATCGAATCGGCAAAGTCGAGGTAAACCCCCAGCCCGCCCGGACCCACCCCACGGCCGGCATCACAAACCTCCTTGGCGCTGCGTGAGGAAATGTCGCGCGGTGCGAGGTTTCCGTAGCTCGGGTATTTTCGCTCCAAATAATAATCCCGCTGGTCTTCTGGAATTTCTGAGGGAGCCTTCGTGGCATCTTCGTTCCGCTTGGGAGCCCAGACCCTTCCATCATTTCGCAGCGATTCACTCATCAGAGTGAGCTTGGATTGGTATTCCCCGCTGACTGGGATGCAGGTCGGGTGGATCTGTGTGTAACAAGGATTTGCAAACAACGCCCCGCGTTTGTAGGCGCGGTAGGTGGCCGTCACATTGCAGCCCTTGGCATTGGTGGAGAGATAAAACACATTCCCGTAACCCCCCGTGCAGAGCAAAACGGCATCCCCCGCATGGGAGCGGATTTCTCCGGTCAACATATCCCGGACGACGATCCCCTTGGCATGGCCATCCACCAGGACCAGATCCATCATTTCCGTTCTTGGAAACATTTTTACCGAACCGGTTTTGATTTGGGCTTCGAGCGCCTGGTAGGCCCCGAGCAGGAGTTGCTGCCCGGTTTGACCCCGTGCATAAAACGTACGCGACACCTGTGCCCCACCGAAGGATCGGTTGGCCAGCAGGCCCCCGTATTCTCTGGCAAAAGGGACCCCTTGGGCAACGCACTGATCAATGATGGCCGCGCTGACCTCTGCCAGTCGGTGCACGTTCGCTTCCCGTGAGCGGAAATCCCCGCCCTTGATCGTGTCATAAAACAACCGGTAAACGCTGTCCCCGTCGTTTTGATAGTTTTTTGCGGCGTTGATGCCGCCCTGGGCAGCAATCGAATGGGCCCGCCGCGGACTGTCCTGATAACAGAAACATTCCACCTCATACCCCTGCTCACCCAAGGTGGCGGCCGCAGCTCCCCCGGCCAAACCACTGCCCACAATCAAGATCTTGAACTTGCGCTTGTTTGCCGGGCTGATGAGCTTGGCGTTGTTTTTGTAGTTGGTCCACTTCTTGTCGAGTGGTCCATCCGGGATTTTTGAGTCGAGGGTCATGAGATGTGGGATTTGCCGACTCCAAGAAGGAGGACGGAAAGCGGGATCGAAGAGTATCCAAGAAAAAGAAGCCAGGCCACGACGCGGGCCACAAATTCAAACAGCGGGCGGAATCGTTTGTTGGTCACTCCCAACGTCTGAAACAGGCTTGCGATGCCATGACTGAGATGCAGGGACAACAGAAACAGCGCAATCACATAGAAAACACTCACGACCGGATTGCTGAATCCCAAAACCACCATGGCATAAACATCATGCACCTCTTCTCCGTGCAACATCGTGTGAAGCTTGGAATAGGCGGGATCAATGAGGTGCATCGTAAAGTGCGCCAGATGGAAAACAACAAACGCCAGAATGAACAGTCCACTCAGTCTCATGGTCCTCGCAAACACCGTGGTCTTCATCGGCGCAAAAACCGCATACTTTTGCGGGCGGGCCTTTCGGTTTTCCACCCAGAGCAACATGGTGAAATAAATGTGGAGCCCCACGACCGCCAGCAGGCCCAATCTCACCACCCAGAGCAAAGGCCCAAGGCTTTGCAGTTTCAACGCGTAGGTGTTGATGGCGTCCGGCCCCAGAAAAAAAGTCATGTTTCCCAGTAGATGGCCCACGGCAAACAGCACCAGACCAATCCCCGTGAGGGCAACCATGGTCTTTTTTCCGATGGAGGAAAAAAACCATCCAATCAAAGGGAGGCGGAGCAAGGACGGGGGAGGGTTCAGAAGCAAAGAGGCGGCGGACATGGAATAATAAGAAAAACTAATAGTTGATTATTGGCAAGCGAAAAATCAAATTTCCCTTGTTACGAGCGGGCTGGGGGATGTGGTTGCGGAAAGCCGCAAAGAATCACTTTCTTGCCGGTGAGAGTTTGATGTCCGGCTTTCTGAGCGAGATGGCGTTTTGTTCGTTGAGGGAGAGAACCGGGGTCGGTTCGTCGCGTCCTTCAAATTCAACCAGCCAGAGGAGTCTCTCCACACCACCGGGGGATTGTTTGAAGGCTGTGGAAACGATGGCGTAGGTGCCGGGCTCAGGGATGGCGAGTTCAAATCGCCCACTGGAATCGGTGAGGGTCACGGCGAGGGCCGGAGGAAGACTCGACTGGAGTTTGGTGACCAGTGCCGCGAGTTCTTCCTCGGTGGCTGGTGTTGGGGCATTGGCAAGCTCCATGAGGGCCGGGCGAACATCGCTGATTCTGAGGGCGCCGACGGTGACGCCGCTCATGACAGCCAGTTTGCCCGGAGAGGGCTCACTGGTGAGGACCCCTCGCACAACACCAGCGGGAGACATCTCTAACAGAATATTGTTCTGACGCTGAAGCGAGGACACCAAGTCGTTGAGCTCGGTGACCTTCCGTTCGTTCACCGCGAGTTGATCCCGGAGATTCTGAGCCCAGGCCCAGAGAGCCGCGGCGGCACCAATCGCAAAAAGACAGGCGATCCAGCCCGGGAGGGCTGCTTCGATGGGGTTCTTTTTGCGTGGTTTGCGGCGGGAGCGATCTCCGCCAGAGGAGCGGCGACGTTTTTCCGTGGCTTTTCGGGCGGCCCGGTCCTCGGCCCACTCGGGCTGTTCCTCAGGCTCGGGATTTGAGGAAAAGGCAGGCTCCGCAGCGGGCTCAGTGGCCATCGGGGCACTGGTTGGGGAAGCGGGCGGTGGAGGAATCGGGGGGGCCGAACCAAAGGGAACGCTGCGCTTCCACTCGGCAAGCGTCTGCCAATTTCGTGTGGTCTCGTCAAAAAAGTGGTCCGTGGGCAGGAGAACGCCCGCTTCGAGACGGCTCTGAACTTGATCTTTGGGGAAGTGCCCGAGAAGGGCTCCATTTCTGCTGACGTGAACTCCGGAGGACATGGGTGATTTTTTTAATTGTGTACGTTCCTGATCAAATTGACAAGCAGTGGAAGTGCAATTGACGAAAGATGGTCCGGCAGGTTATGTAATGACCCAACGTGAGCAAGTCCCTTTCCCATCTCCGCGAAATCTACCATCAGCCATTTTTTGACCTCATTGCCGAGGGACGAAAAGTCACCGCCACCAACTGGCCAGACCATCAGATGCAGCTGTGCACCTTGTTGAGTGTCAAAACCGGCGGATGCAGCGAAGATTGCGGTTATTGCTCTCAAAGTGCCCATCACAACACCGGCTTGGAAGCAGGGAAGTTAATGACATCCGAAGAGGTCCTTCCCCACGCGCTGAGAGCGAAAGCCAATGGGTCCACCCGTTTCTGTATGGGGGCGGCATGGAAAGGGGTGCGCAGCGGAGACAAAAAATTTGAAGTCATGTTGGAAACCGTCCGGGAAGTCAGCAAGCTTGGCATGGAGGTTTGTGTGACTCTTGGTCAGCTCTCAGATGCCGAAGCCGAGGCCCTTCGCGATGCCGGGCTCACCGCCTACAATCACAATATTGACACCTCCCCGGAGCATTATTCGAAAATTGTCACAACCCACACGTTCGACGACCGCCTGAGCACCATTGGCGCTGTGCAGCGTGCCGGGCTTCATGTCTGTTGTGGTGGCATCCTCGGAATGGGGGAATCCGAAGAGGATCGCCTCAAAATGCTGGAAGTCCTCTGCAATTTGACGCCCCCTCCGGAAAGTGTTCCCATCAATTGCCTGATGCCCGTTGCCGGAACGCCCCTCGAAGACTCCCAACCTGTGGAACTCTTTGAACTCATCCGCCTGATTGCCACCGCCCGCATTGCCCTCCCCAAATCCAAAATCCGGCTTTCGGCGGGACGCACACACCTGACGAGAGAGGGCCAAACCCTCTGCTTTTTTGCCGGCGCCAACTCGATTTTTTACGGCGAAAAACTCCTCACGGCTGGAAACCCCGCCTCCCATGAGGATCTTGAACTTCTCCGCACGCTGGATCTCCAGCCCCAGCCCCCGTTTGCTGATCGACCTGAACCCGCCCTCGCATGAAAATTGCCATCGGAAGCGACCACGCGGGTTATGAATACCGTCAGCGCCTGATCACCCACCTCAAAGACCTTGGACATGAGGTCATCGATCACGGGACCCCAACCCCAGATTCCACCGACTACCCCCTCTGGATCATCCCGACCGCTGAAAGCGTCGCCGCAGGAGACGCCGAACGTGGCATCGTTCTCGGTGGGTCAGGCAATGGGGAGGCCATCGCAGCCAATAAGGTCAAAGGCATTCGCTGCGCATTGTGCTGGTCTGACGAAACCGCCGAACTTTCGCGCCGTCACAACAACGCCAATGTCCTCTCTCTCGGCCAGCGCATGATCTCCCTCGAAGTGGCTCTTCGTATTGTGGACATCTGGCTCAACACCCCCTTTGACGGTGGTCGTCATGCCCAAAGAGTCGCCGAACTTGATCTCTACGAAAAAGGGCTACCGATGACGCAGGCTTCTTAACCAAATGTCTGGCCCGCAACGCGCCAGAGTCAATCGACGCTGTCTTATACCCCCAAAGTGGTAACACCACATCCCAGGTTTTGGTGGCCAAACTATGAGCATACGAAAGTTCATTAATTTAGCCAAATTAGAAATAAATCTAAGCAAAAGGTCAGCATGGATTGTTAAAATTATCCTCTTGCTCCTGGGCTTGGCTTTTTTTGCCTATGCGTACCAAATGACAATCCAAACAAATCAGATGAGGAAAGAATACCCACACATGTTTATCCGTAAATAGCTGCCGACGCCACGTAGAATTGGCATCTTTCCTCCGAACGGGGTTTTGAATGCCCCAAAGGGGCAACATCCAATAGCCGAGGGCAAACGCCAGTGCCGCCCTGGGTCGCGCACGACAAGTTTTCCTGCCCTGCATGGGCAGCATAACGAACCTCGCTTCAATAATAACCCGTTTTTCCTTGAAGAGGGTTCTCAATGGAGCGTAAAAATCCTTCATGAGACACCGTGAACCAGATCTGCCTTTCGGTGCGGCATTTGTAGGAGTTTTACAGCGCGCGGCATATCTCCTACAAATGCCGCGTGCGGCTCAATAATCCTGTTAGCAAACAGAAATGAAACTGCTGCCATACTCGCTTTTACTTTGCGCGCTTCTAACTGGCTGCATTTCTGGCATGGATCAAGCCGCCAAATGCCGATCTGATTCGATGGCGTCTGGTAGTTGTGTATTGCACAAGCGAGCGTTGCAATCAGTTGAAGCATTCGAACAAGCGGAGTTATTGGGCACTTGGATCATGGGTGCTTCCGACGGGATAGTATACGGCACATTCCGACCAGATCACGTTTACATTATCACTCACGGGACACGTCTTCACGCTCATGGCACGTGGAGTCTGTCGGAAGACGGAACAAACTTAAAGATGACGAACGGCGAATCTGGCGAAAGTGGCACTACCACGATACATCGATTTGATGGACGGCTTCTTCAGATCACGACTTCCAACGGACATGAAGGTTCTTGGAGAAAGTATAAAAGGCTCCGAGGCTCTACTCCTTGAGAGAGACAAACAATGCTAAGCGATCGACGTAACCCTCCACCGCTGTCACTTTGGGTGCTGGACTTCGCCGCATCCGACGCGCCAGCGGTTCCGGGCACGTCATCACGGACGGGAAATATAATGCGCTACGTCTGCATAGTTTTACTTGCTACCGTCATGTTTTCCGGATGCGGTCAAAAGCCGTTTATCCAGAAAGGGTCCTCGATGGAGCCGACGATCAAGGCTGGCGAGACAATCCGAGTGCAGATGGACGCTTATCGGTCCGCTACTCCTCAGAGATGGGATGTTGTTACTTTCACGCCACCGATGCATTCAGTGTCAGCAGGTAGCGACACCGACAATCTCGGCATTTGGACCTTCAGGGTGGTAGGCCTTCCAGGAGAGACAATCTCCTTCGATGACGCTGGACTTTCGATCAACGGCAAAATTCCCAACGATCGCCCTATTTTGATTCAGAATATTCAATACAAGGAGACTACGGCCTCTGGTGTTCCTTCGAGGCCCCGCTCACCGACCTATCCCTTCACGATTCCAGATGGCCGGTATTTTGTCCTCGGAGACAATCCCGACCATGCAAATGACAGCCGTCTTTGGGGTTCTCTTCCGAGAGAAAGTATTCTTGGGAAAGTGAAAAACAAATGAATCCGAACGAGCTCATCCACCCAATCTCTAGCCGTGAGACACCCGACGAGATCCGACCGCTCGGGTTGCTGCGCACCCCGATTTTAGAGTTGGGCGGTTTTATCGGGATGGGTATTGAGGGACGTTCTACAAGAAAATGATCAGATCAATCATAAGCTTAATCGCCGGCCTTTCGGCATCTTGTTCGGACGCCGAAGAAATTGCAACACGCTACACACTTACTGCGCTCCCCTTTTCGGAAGAGTGGCAGATTTTTTGGGGAGG
>JBGTAR010000295.1:0-7245 GCA_041749815.1 Terrimicrobiaceae bacterium | reverse complement strand
GATTTCAAAACCAGCAGGTGCCGTGACGGTGATGTTGGCGGCGAGGTTTGTGCCGGCGATGCTGAGTGGGGAGGAGGCTGTGCCGGGGCTGCCTGAGGTGGCGACAAGTCCCATGGCGTTGCCGGCAAGCGTCAGGCCGGACGAGGATGCTCCAGCGTAAAAGACCGAGACATTGTCGATAAATGCCCGCTTCTGCGTGGTTTCGATTTTGATCGTTGAGTTGGCGGTTCCGCCGGTGAAGTTGAGCACTTTTTTCTCAAAAGCATCTGCTATTCGCGCGGTGTAAGAGACCGTTTGCGCTGTCAAGCCAGTGACGGTGACCTGAATACTGCCTTCGACAGTGGTCCAGCCTTTGACGTCGAATTGTATAGAGAACACGCCGCCATTTGCACTCAGATCGAGTGTGCGGCTCGTGATGGAGCCTGTTCCACTGTTTGAACCCAGTCGAACAACACCCCCGGCTTGAAAACCACTGGTGACGATAGGGAAGTTGGAATTTCCTGTCCATGGGGTGCCGGAACCGTTGGTGGCGGTGTTGTTGCCGTTAGTGATGGGGGCAAAATCTTCGGAGATAACCGTGTTAGAGGTGCTGGCGGCTGCAATCTGAAAAGTGAGGGTCGCCGAGCCGGTGCCATAGACATTTGAGGCAAAGATGGTGGTTAAAATCGTGCCCGAAACTGTCGGGGTGCCCGAGATGACTCCTGAGCTGTTAACGGTCAATCCGGCCGGAAGATTGGTTGCGCTGAGCGTCGTGGGCAGATTGCTGGCGGCGATTTGGTATTGAGTGATCGGTGAGTTGATCGTGCCATCGACCGTGCCGGTGCTGGAAATAACGGGAATTCCATTTCCACTCAGAAGGATGAAGGTGCCGGTGCTGATCGCACTGCCGCTGGTGGTGGTGACAGAGATCGGCCCGGTGGTTGCTCCCGACGGCACGATGGCTGTGATTTGAGTGCTGGAATTGACGAAGTAACTGGCGTTGGCCCCATTAAAAGCGACAAGAGTCACGTTGCTAAAATCAGTGCCGGTGATCACCACACTTGCGCCTGCAATCCCATTTCCAGCCGAAAAATCCGAGATCGTCGGTGCAGCCGGGCCGGGCAGGAAAGTGAAGTTGCCCGCACTTGTGCCTGTGCCAATGGAATTAACGACGCTAATCGGGCCGGTGCTGGCCGTGCTTGGAACGCGAGCGGTGATGCGTGTGTTGGAATCAATGGTGAAGCTGGCAGCATTCACGCCATTGAAACGAACGGCCGTGGCGGCACTAAAATCGGTGCCGTTGATGATGACCGAGGTTTGCTGCACACCGCTGGTAGGAGTAAAGCTGGTGACCGTAGGGGCCGCACTTGTGGCAGTCACCGTGAAATTCGCATCATTGATGTCGAAAAAGATGTTGCCGACGGCCTCAACTTTGATGCGTCCTTGCGTGGTCGCATTGGTTGAGACGTTGGGAATTGTTACGGCCTGGAACCCGTCGTTGGGTGTGCTTGCGAGAAGAACAACCGGAAAGGTATTGCCGCCATCGATGGAGTAGCTGATTTTTACGTTGGCACAACTCACCGGAGAGGCTGTGGTGTTGGCAACATCCCAAGTCACGGTCTGTGACGTGCCCGCCACCCAGGTGGTTGTGTTGTTGGGTGAGCTGATTTTGAATGGCCCAGATGTCGTTGTGGATCGAACCTGGGTGGAGGCATAATTTTGCCCGCCTCCTCCAGCCCGGTTATCGCGCACGGACACCCGGAAGGTCATGGTGCGTGTGGTGGTGGGGAGGATCTCGCCGACAGCGTAATTTGCTCCCCCAATCGAATAGGTGGATGGGGGTTGGTTGGCGTTATTCAGAATGTACTGCAGCGATGGAAAATATCGGGTTGTTGAACTCACCGGAGGGTAGGAGCGAAAAATTGGCGACGCTCCATTATCCACACCCAGAAGCGGATCCTGGGCAGCCCCCAAATCAAATTCCTCCCAGCAATAGGTCAGGGGGTCGCCGTTGGCATCGGTGGCACTGGCGGTGAGAGCAAACGGAGTCTGGCGGGGGATGTTATAAAGAGCGGGAAGCGTGGCAATCACGGGAGGGTTGTTTCCGGTGGAAGTGGAACTGAAGGCATTGCTGCCAGTGCCGACCCGGGTGTAATCGTCGATTTCCTGGTAGCTGGTCGTGTGGAAATAATCGTCACTGTTGGACTGCAAGTCCTGGGGCTCACAGATGCCGGCATAGGCCATGATCGTGCTCCCGCTGCCAGGTTCGTACGCGGTGCTGGCATTGCGCGTGCCGCTGCCAACCGCACTCGCCGTGCCATTGAAGGGGTGATCGGCCCCAAACTGATGCCCTATTTCATGAGCAACATAGTCGATGTCAAAGGAGTCGCCAACAGGGCTGGGGCTGCCTGTGACTCCTTGCGCCTTGACGCCGGTCTCGCAGACCGAACCCAACAGCGCAACGCCGCCACCCCCGGTGCTAAAAACATGACCGATGTCATAGTTTGCATTGCCAATGACGGAATCCACGGTGGCCTGATTTTGGTCGAGCATGGCGTCCCCGTCATTGTTGGAGTAAGGGTCGGATTTGGCGTTGAGGAAAATCAGCAGGTCCGTGTTGTTCACAAGCACGAGGCGGATGGCAAATTCGCGTTCATAGACGGCATTCACGCGATTGACGCTGGTTACCATGGCAGCCAGGACTTTCGCTGTGGTGACCCCCGAGTTGGACACAGCGGCAGAATATTCCCCCGTGGCTGCCAGGGCCAATCGATAGGTGCGCAGGTTGGCTCCGGTGGGCCGCTGCGCCACGGTGCCGCGCGCTTGGATGGAACTCGCATTCCCCGACCTCCCGGTCACACCACATTGAAGTTGCTTGAGCTTCTCCGGGTTGGAGACATTTCGGGTGTAATACGACATGACGATACTGTCATTGTTACTCCAATAAGGATCGATGAAGTAACGCCCTTTGGTCGAAAGAACCGAGGCCCGCAAGCCACGATCCGTCATGTCGATGCGCCCGGTAGCAGTCGGGTCGTCGATGCCTTGGATGAGGTATGTCTTGATCTCGGGATATTTCGCCGCCAAGCCGGGCTCCATGATGGGTGATTCCCAGGCGCGGAAGCGTCCGAAGCCGCCTTCCGGGAGCGGAAGTTGGATTTCCAATCCCATGGGCTGGGTTGCCGCCTTTTCGGAAGGAGCGGTTTGGAGCAAGGCTTGCATGCCCGCGCGATTGAGAGAGAGGGTGCGGTAGTTGGTTGGAACGATCTCGCGGCGGGCGAAAATCCTTTGCGCACTGGAAAGTTTGGAGGCTGCCTGCGGATCACTGATGTCCTGCCAGAGCGATGAGGTGGATTGTGCGTACAGATCTGGCGCAGCAGATAAAAACAGCCACACGAGAAGGAACAACAGAATGGAACGAATTCGCAGGATGTGAAAATTTTTAAGCATGGAGACCCGTAGACCCTCCCTGAGCTTTCCCTGAATTTAGAAAAATGCCAAGGCGAACTGTCTGCCGGCCGTGAAATATCGTTAAAAAATCCCCAAGCCCGCTTTGGGGACGCGCCCTCGCCTTGCCGCCCGGCGTTTTTTGCCCTTGCACGACTTAACCCAGTATTTCACAGCTTCTGAGAACAAAGAAAATGGCCAGTCCAGCCAACCTCAGAACTGATCAGGAAACCTTTCGTGTTCTGCGAAATATGCCAGCCAAAACAAGCCCGGCCAGCGCTGTCAGAGTCACCGTGCTGGGTTCAGGCACGATGTTACTCGGGTCGCGAAATTCAAACATAAACAACGCAACTTTGTCGTGCGCAATGCGGACGTTAAAGGAGGAACCGGTGCCCTTCGAGGAAACAGCATGGGCGGGATTGTTAAATTGCGAATCGCCACCAGCCGTGAATCCGGCGAACCCAGCGATCGCCGGGGCAGCAACAATGTTCGTCGGAGGATAGGTGCTGTTCGATGAGAAGGTTGAGTTGGAGGTGTAGTAACGCTGGTTGTAATCGATGTCCAAGGATGTCAGCTGCAAGGCCAAACTGTGAGGGGTTGTGAAGTTGTAGCCGCCTGTGCCATTTGGCGTGAGATTGTAGAAACTGAAATTCAGGTCCAATGTCCACGCTCCATTGCTTTCGGGAGCATTGTTTGCCGTGTTGGTGCCCGTCATCCGAACATAAACGGAAAGCGTGCCAGTGTCTTTCAGACCCTGACTGTCCACTGTGCGGGCCACCATGAGAGAATCTGTGCCGCTGCTCAATTTTCCTGTTGGGTTCGTTGCGCTGACCCTCAATCCATAAAGACTGGAGTTGGTATCCTTCACAATAAACTCGCCAACCACCCCCGGGGTCCAGAACGTGGTGTTGTTGGCATTGCCTGAACTGTTTGTAGGTATCACCGCCGTTGTTCCCACGGTCTGGGATTTGATGCCATCAATCGCCAAGCTGGCTGCGTTCAAGCTTGTTGTTAAAGCCATCATCGCCATGGCCGAAACCAAAGATTTTTTAGCGAGTCCGCGTTTCATTTGAGATCTGCATTGCGTAAACATTTTTCGGAACTGTCGCGTAGATTTCAAAATATGCAATAGGTTGTTTTGATATCTCAACACAATCAGCATTTGTCCTGCCAAGAAGCTCTCTCCCTCACGAATATTTTTGGCGATTGCTGATTGAGTGAGCCTGAAATTGGGGACAATTTCAGTATGGCGGTTCCGTGGGGGCCCGGGAAAACACGACGATTCCGATGAGCCGAGCCCGGGTTTTTGTTGCCGAATCTCCTCGTAGCCCACAATCTCTGAGGTATGGCATTTTGGGATTTTGAGGACAATCGTTACAAGGGGGCCCGCGCCCTGTTAATCATCTCGATACTGGGAGTTCTTGTGACAGCATTCGGGCTGACCTTGCTGTTTTGGTCCTATGACGAAGCCCCTGCCGAGCCGGTGGCTTTTGCTCCCACACCGGAGCCCACACCGACTCCGCCGCCCAGCCCTGAAGAGCTTCGGCTTGCGAAGCTGAAGGACCTGCGGATTGAGCTGGGGCGCGCTGTTAATGATCGGGAGGCAGAAAAAATGGAATCCCTCTCCCGTGCGATCCTCGAAATTGAGCCTGAAGACAGCGGGGCGTGGAGTCACATCGGGTATGCCCAACAGAATCGGGAAGAAGTTGATGAGGCCCTCATTTCCTATGGTAAAGCCATTCAGTTCTCGGAATCCGAACCCTACTACCTCTACCTGCGAGCCCGGCTTCACCGAAAAATGGGCAATTTTCCTGCGGCCATCAAGGACCTTGAAGAGGCCGGACGGAGAGATCCTGCCAGTGTTGGTATGGCGAATCTGCTTTTGATCTATAAAATTCAAGCCGGCGAGGTTGAGGAGGTTCGGCAGATCGTTGCCACGTATGAAAAAACCCAGATCCATTCCCAGGCCAACTTGTGGCTCCTTGGTGCGGCCGCCCTCTCTTTGCAGGATGGCAATTTTAACCAGGCGACCCGTTATTTTGACGCTTTTGAGAACATCGCGGGCCCTGCGATCTTCGCGGAAATCCTCGCGGATCCCTTCTTCAATCCCTATCGCAACGAGGTCCAGTTGTTGCCTTACTTTTCACAGTCCATTCGGTAGGCTGTCCCGGTTTTAGGCGATTTCCTGAAGAAAAGCGTTGCTTCAACCTTGGGCTTCATGGATTCATTGTTCCCCTATGTGGCGGACACCTTTGATATTCCTTCTCACGGCGGGGTTGGCTTCTGCTCAGCCAGAACCGACCGCATCTCCCACCCCGGCTTCAGCGCCTGAGGGTGAGGCCGCGAGCCCGACTCCGGAGGTCACGCCTGAGGCAACACCGGAAACAACAACGGAGACCACGGTTGAGTCCATCGAAACCACGGTGACCGACCTGCCCACAGGAGAGGTTGGCACGCTTCAGACCCTGGAACCCTCCTCGGAGGGGGCGCCTCTGACCTCCGACGATGTGATCCCTTTGATGCCTCCCACAGATTTTCCGCTTCCAGATGAAGCATTCACGGACCCCAATGCCATCGTCCCGGACGAGATGCCCCTGGCACCGCCCCCGGCTGTTGTTATTGAGAGTGAGGCTGAAAAACAGCGGGAACTCAACATTCGCTACCGCGAGGTTCGTGTGAAGGCTGAGCAGGACCCTCAGGTTGTCCGGATGTTGGAGCGAGCGGACGAGGCCACATCGCTCGAAGATCGCCGCGCAGCATTGCGAGAATACTACCGTCTGCTCTTCAAAAAAGTCACGTCCATCGACAGTTCTCTCAAAATGAAAAGTGAGATGATGGAAGAAGCCTACATCCGCCGTTTGGCCCAGATCCGGCTCGAACCCACCATCCCGCTTAACCCGCCTCCCACACCGGAGCCACTCAATTGAGTCCCCTCGATCCTTTGCCGGAAATTCCGGTCGGCAGCTTCAACCCGAGGCTTCGGGAAATGAAGGTCATCACTGGCACGGCACACCCCGCCCTCGCCAAATCGATCTGCTCATACCTTGGGCAACCCCTTTGTGATGCCACCGTCACGTCCTTTCCTGACGGCGAAACGTTTGTAAAAATCAACGAAAACATCCGTGGTCGCGATCTCTACATCGTCCAACCGACCTGCCCGCCCACCAATCAAAACCTCATGGAGCTGCTGATCCTGGTGGACGCCGCCCGCCGGGCAAGTGCCTCCCGCATCACGGCCGTGATTCCGTTTTTTGGTTATGCCCGCCAAGACAGGAAAGATCAGCCCCGTGTGCCAATCACTGCAAAACTCGTGGCCAATCTCCTGGTGGCTGCCGGCGTGAATCGTGTTCTGACCATGGACCTGCATGCACAGCAGCTTCAGGGCTTTTTTGACATCCCGGTCGATCACCTGCACGCCCTCCCGGTGATGATCCAATATTTGCGGAGTCTTGGGCTGGATGACCTGGTCGTCGTCAGCCCGGATGTGGGTGGCGTCAAAATGGCCTCAGCCTACGCCCAAGCCCTGAATGCCGGTCTGGCCATCGTCGTGAAAAAGCGCAAAACAGCCACAGAAATTGAGCCGGTGGCTGTGATTGGTGACGTTAAAGGGCGCAATGTGATCATCGTGGATGACCTCACGGAGACCGCCGGGACCCTCGTTGGTGCGGCTGGCATTCTTCGGGATCAGGGCGCCAAAAATATTTATGCTGGCGTTTCCCACGCAGTTCTGACAGATTTGGCGGTCGAACGGTTGAGGAACTCCGAAATCAAGGAGCTCATTACCACGGACAGTGTCCCCGTGCGCAGCTCCGGCGAATC
>JBGTAR010000294.1:0-13016 GCA_041749815.1 Terrimicrobiaceae bacterium | reverse complement strand
AAACTCGGCAGCTTTTCCGCGGATCTCGAAGTCATCCCTCTTGATCAAAACACCATTTTCGCCCGTGAGCATCCGGGATTCAATGTTAAAGACCGATTGTGGCATCTCGACGAGAAACTTTTTTTCATCATCTCCCACGGCGTCGATCTTGAGATTCTCCAACTCGATGTTGATGTCATCGACCCGCCGGGCGACCTCGGCCTCAAACGTCATTTGCAGGGTGGTGCCATCCGCGCCGTAGTAGGGAATTTTGAGGCCCTTGACAGGTTGGCCGGGAGGAATCATGGAAAGATCAATCTCCTCATCAGAAGAGGGAGCCACGGCTGCGGGTGTCTCCTCCTTTTTCTCCCCTTCTTGTGCGATCCCAGCGACCGGTGAAATCACCGCAACCAGGAAAAACAGAAGTTGACGGCAGAAGGGGTTAACGAAGGACTTCATTCCTGATGCGTTGGAGCTGGCCGATGAGGCGTGGAAGCTGGCGAAGAGGGATTTGGTTGGGACCGTCAGAAAGGGCTCGTGCTGGATTTTCATGCGTTTCTAAAAATATTCCATCGCAGCCTGCTGCCACGGCAGCTCGGGCAAGAACGGGCGCAAGCACCCCATCCCCGCCTGTGCTATCCCCGCCACTGCCAGGGCGTTGCACCGAGTGAGTGGCATCAAAAACGACGCGGAACTTTTGTTCCTGAATCCAATAGATGGAGCGCATGTCCGCGACAAGATTATTGTATCCGAAGGTTGTTCCACGTTCGGTGAAAAAGAAATGACGGCAGCCCGCAGCAACCAGCTTGTCGGCAATATTTTTCACGTCCCACGGGGCAAGGAACTGCCCCTTCTTGACGTTAACGACACATCCAGAGGCACCGGCCGCAAAGATCAAGTCCGTCTGACGACACAGGAAGGCGGGGATTTGCAAGATGTCCAAATACTCTGAAGCCGTCGCAATTTCCTCGGGGGTGTGAACATCCGATGTGACCGGCACCCCAAGCTCGGCACCGATGGTGGCCAATAACTCACAGCCTTCCCGTACGCCAATGCCTCGATAGGATTTGGGGGAGGTCCGGTTGGCTTTGTCGTAGGAGGCCTTAAAAACGAATTTTACGCCCTCCCCCTCGCAGATGGTTTTAATTTTTTTTGCCATACGCCGGACAAAGGCCGGGCTTTCAATCACACAGGGTCCAAGGATCAGGAAAAGGTCTTTTCCACCGGGCATTGGCGGGCTGGACTTCGAGGACTTCTTTAATGACATCGGTAAGATATCGCGAATCAACCGGGATTTCGCAACTTGATATACCCAAAAAAAATTCACATCAAGAGAATCGCATGGGGCGACTGAGACACAGAGAGAGGAATGAGTTCTGGCACCTGGATTTTTTTGTGTCTCTGCGGGAGGTTTCCTCCAAGCATGGTGTTTCCTCAGAATTCAGGATGTGCATGTTCGAAATTTGCCGGGGTTTTCTGGTCACACTTTTGGGACTCTAAACACCACCCGGCTGGGACAACCAGCCCCCCGAAAGGTTTCTTGCTGGGATCCCGCTCTGCATAAGAATTCTGGTGGCAAGATAACCGCGCATCCCCACGGCGCAGTAGGCGCGGATGTCTTTATCTGAGGGAATCTCCGAAAGGCGGGCGCGAATTTCCTCCACGGGAATATTGACAGCACCTAAAGCATGGCCACCTGCAAATTCCTTCGCACTCCGGACGTCGAGGAAAATTGTGTCCTCGGGTGCCGGCTCGCTCCAATGAACGATTGGCATATCTCCTCGCAGCCAATCCGCAGCAACCATGCCAGCGAAATTGGCGGCGTCTTTGGCTGCTCCAAACTGCGGGGCATAACAAAGTTCGGCTTCTTCGAGATCAAACACGGTTCCGTGTTTTTGGATCAGGGTGGCAATCACGTCGATGCGACGGTCCACGCCCTCCTCCCCAACGCCCTGGGCTCCAAGCAGGGAGCCGTCCGAGGGACGAAAAACCAACTTGAGGCTCATTTGTTTTGCCCCGGGATAGTAGCCGGAATGTTGATTGGGATGGATGTATATTTTTTCATAATCGGTATCACCAGCCCGGACCAGGGACTTCTCACTGGCACCCGTCGAGGCGACCTGCAATCCGCACACCCCGCAAATGGCTGTTCCTTGAACACCACGGAAGCGCGAGTCCCGTCCACAAATCACATCAGCAGCAATGCGTCCCTGACGGTTGGCGGGGCCGGCAAGCGCGAGGAGTGTCGGCTCTCCGGAAATCCAGTCACGCACTTCGACCGCATCACCCACCGCAAAGATTTTTGGGTCACTGGTCCGCATGTGTTCATCGGTGGCGATCCCGCCGCGTCCCCCAATTTTGAGGCCGGCCGCCTTGGCGAGGGAGGTGTCCGGTCGGACGCCAATGGCAAGAATGACGAGATCGGCTGTGTGGAGCTTGCCGCTGTTTGTCTGGACCCCGAGTTGGCCATCGGCAAGTTGCTCAAAACCGGCGACTCCATCCCCCAGTGCCAGGGTTGCCCCATTTTTACGCAAATGATTGGCAACCACTCCGGCAATCTCCGGATCGAGGGGCGGCATCACCTGATCGAGCATTTCCACCACGATCACCTCGATGCCACGGTGCAGGAAGTTTTCGGCCATTTCCAAGCCGATAAAACCGCCACCGACCACAACAGCCGAGCGGGCCTTGCGCTCATCGATCCATGACCGAATGGCCTGGCTGTCCGGAATATTACGCAGGGTATAAATCCCGGGCAGATCAATACCTGGAAGCGGAGGACGCACAGGCAACGCTCCCGGAGAAAGCACGAGGGCGTCGTAGTGTTCGCTCTGTGTTTCCCCAGATTTCACGGAACGGACTTCAATGGTCGAGTTGGCCCGGTCAATGGAAACAACCTCCGTCAGTTCATGAACCGTGATGTTGAAGCGGTCGCGGAAAAGGTCCGCACTGGCGACAAGGAGATCTTCTTCAGATGGGATCACTCCTCCAACAAAGTAGGGCAGACCGCAGTTCGCAAAAGACACATACGGGCCTTTCTCAAAAATGTGGATTTCGGCGTGTTCGTCAAGGCGCCGCAGTCGCGCGGCGCAGGATGCTCCGCCGGCAACTCCGCCGACGATCAGGATTCGTTTATTCATGGTTTGGGTTGTTGATGTGTTGAATTTTCTTTGGCTTCCGCATCCATCACCCCGCCATCGGGACGTGACGCAATAGCCTGCTGACCGAGTATCCATAAGGCGACCCCGATCATTGCAGCAGCAAAGATTCTTTTGAGCATGGGCGTGGGAAGACGCGTTTTAAAGACCACTCCCGCGGTCATCCCAATGGCTCCTCCTCCAAGGAACCAGGCCGCCAGGGCCAGCGGAAAATTTTCCAATACGAAGAGATTTGCCGTAAAAGCTGCCGCGCTGATCAGCGCAATTCCAACCAGAGAGGTCGCAAGGGCCCGATCCATGGGCATGGCGGTCACAATCAAGAGGGCTGGCACCACAAGGAACCCTCCCCCCACACCAAAGATCCCTGACAGAATCCCTGTCACCGCGCCGGCAACCATGAGTTTTCCGGCACATGGCCAGTGGAACCTCAAAACCCCATCCGGGTCTCTGCGGCAGGAAAACGCTGTGAGCGGTACTTCCTGAGCACCGCTGTTGCGCCACATTTTAACGCCAATAAAAAGCATCAGGGCCGAAAAAAGCGAGAGAGTGAGCAGCTCAGGCAAGGCCGCTCCAAGTGTTGCCCCCAGCGGCGCACCCAGAATCCCCCCCACCCCCAGCATTCCACCAGCTCGCCATTGAACAAGACGACGCTGAAATACGGCCCCATAAAGCGCTGTCAGCCCGACCACAGCCAACGACACCGCGACGGACTCGCGCAGTGGCACACCCAGAACATAGAGCAGGAGGGGAACGGCAAAAATCGACCCCCCACCTCCTGTCAGGCCGAGAGAACCCCCCACCAGCACCCCGCATAGGACGGCATCGATCACCGAATCAGTGCGTGATCCCCTGACCGCTGGCTATGCGCTCACACTCAGCGCACACGCCATCGATGTGGATGGTTTGAAAGCCCATGGATGTGAGGAACGAAGATGCCAGGGAGGCTCGTTTCCCACTGCCGCAGTGGATAAAAAGCGTTTGTCCCACCGGCACTTCATCGAGACGGGCCCGCAAGCGAGTGTAGGGGATCGAGAGCGCCCCGGGAAGGTGCCCCTCCTCAAATTCCGAAGTGGTTCGCACATCCAGGATGACACCCTGGTTCCCGGCTTTCTCCCGATCGAAGTCAGAAAACATGATGCGCTCAGCCATTAAAACTTCCTCACCAGCCTCCGCCCACTCGTGGAATGTGATCCACCCCGTCAGGCCGTCCAGACCGATGCGAAAAAGTTGCACCGCGGCAATTTCAGCTGCTGCCTGGCTCTCAGCGACGACGAGAATTTTTTCATCTTCCGTGACGAAAGATCCAGCTCCCGCACTAAAAAACGGGCCATTAAGCGGGACATGGATCGCCCGGGGGAGATGACCTTCGGTGAAGGTGTCCCTGGAATCTCTGCTGTCAAGAACCTTGGCAGCGGTATCCGCAACCATGGCTTTTGCCTGCTGAACCGTCAGATGCAGCGCTTTGGGCACTCCGCCTTTGATCCGGATTCCATCGCGGTTGACCCGCTTCATTGTTGCAAAATAAATCGGCGGCTCGGGTTGACCTCGCAGGATTTCCTTCACAAAGCCCGCGGGGTCCGCTGCGGCCTGGCGCAGGGGTTTGTTAAAATGCCGTTCGTATCCCAGCGTCGTTGTGGGCACGGCTCCAAGGGCTTTCCCACAAGCGCTTCCGGCCCCGTGCGCTGGGAGAATCTGCAGGTAATCTTTCAGGGGATTGAGTCGCTCGACAAGCGAGGCCTGCAGAGTGCGCGCTGAAGGCTCCATCACCCCTTTTTGCCCGGCCGCCGATTCCAGAAGGTCCGGCCGCCCAACATCCCCAACAAACAAAAAGTCGCCGGTTGTCAACGCAATCGGGGCGTCGGCTCCTCCTCCCAGATCGGTGATGAGAAAACTCAGATGCTCGGGTGTGTGACCCGGCGTGTGCAGGGCTTCCACACGGATGTTTCCCACCATAAACGTGTCACCATGCTTGAGGAGATGGGTGTTTGGTCGCTGACCGGGCCATTGATAGGTCCAGTCCTTCCCCCCCTCAGCCGAGAGGTATAAGTGAACGCTTGGGTCCTCAGCAAATTCCCGGCCCCCGCTGACAAAGTCCGCATGGATATGCGTCTCGGCAACGGCAGAAATATGAAGCCCGTTCTCGTCTGCCAGCTTTTGATAGCGGACGATGTCACGCTCCGGGTCAATGATGAGGGCCTCACCGGAACGCTGACAACCAATCAGGTAGGCGTATTGCGCGAGGTAGGGATCGAAGATTTGTCTGAGGACCATAATAGGGGGGTGGGGTTAGTTTTTCGAGGAACAGCAAGTGTCCGAAGAGTGGCGGTTATTCCAAGGCATTCTGGCGATCAACATCCCCATGCCGCAGGTGTCGGTGATTCCGGCAAAGACCAGCCCGGCTCCCACAAAACCCGAAAGAGCAATCCAAACCGGATTCACAAAATATCCCAGGATGGCCCCAACAAAAACCAGTGAACCGGCTGCGATGCGAACCTGACGTTCCAGGGACATCATATTCGCCCCCCGCTTGAGCGGCAGCCCCGCGGCCTCCCAAGCCTGCACACCACCATCCAAGATCGAGAGGGATGGCAGCCCATAAGCATCAAGCTTCTCTGCGGCCTGCTTGGCGCGGTTTCCAGAACGGCAAATCAACACACAGGTGTCCTTGCCCTCGGCAAGTCGCCCAACAGTTTCCCCATCCAATTCACTCAAAGGATGCAGCACCGAATCTTCAATGTGCGCCTCTTCAAACTCGGCAGGGGTCCGCACATCCAGAAACAGCACATTGTGGTTTTGAATGTCAGTGGGGCGGACCTTACGAGGGGATGTTTCCATGCTTGATGTGTGTGCTTTCATTTGGTAGTATATAACTATATTTCTATTTAGTAATATGCAACAGAAAAAGGTATTTATGTCAGATCCACAAATTGAGGAGGCGTCTCGCCTGTTTGGGATTTTGTCGGATTCGTCCCGGCTCAAACTATTGCGAGCCCTCATGGCCAAACCGCTCACGGTCTCGGAATTGATTGAGGAGACAGGTATGAAGCAGGGAAATGTGTCCAAACATCTGGGGGTCCTGCTTTCGGCACGCTTTGTGGCCCGTGAGCGGGAGGGAAATTTTGCCCGCTATTCACTTTCCGACCACAAGCTGTATGAGCTTTGTGATTTGATGTGCAGGCGCATCACAGAGGACGCCCATCTCAGGATCAAAGAATTGGCGCAGTAAATCCGCGGAGGATCATGGGCACACTTCAGCCGATGGCCGGGATGTTTCAAAATACGGAATTGAACATCGCTTATGCATCCCAGTAAGTCCGACACCTCAACAAGCCATGCCAGGCAAAAAGTAACCCTGGCCGTCATCATTCCTGTTGGGCCGGCCTGCAAGTTGGAAAACGTTTTGGACACGATCGAAAGCGTCCGCCATTACGTCACTCCCTCCCATGTGATCATTCTGCTTGATGATTCAGGAAAAGGGACTGGTGTTGCTGTCAGAGAGCGATTTCAAGATGTGGTTATCCTGACAACCGAGCGGGTTTATGGAAAACATGCCGGGCTGTATTTGACGCTCTCCCAGGGGTTTGCGTTTGCCTATAAGAACTACACATTTGATGTTCTCCTTCGCCTCGATACGGACGCTCTGGTGATTGGCCCAAATCCGGAGAGCGATGCGATTGCATGTTTTGACAGGAATCCCGGTTTTGGAATCATAGGTTCGTATCGAACGGACTGCAATGGGAGCCCCAGGGGCTTTTCCTGGCCGAGGGAGACGCTTGTCCGGGAGTTGGGTTTCAGGTCGGTGCTAAAACCACGGTGCCTGATGGGTTGGGTTTTCCTTCACAAGGTTTTGAACCGCAGCAAACGGAATGGTTACGAACTTGGGGAACACTGCATGGGGGGAGCCTATTTTATGAGCCGGGAGTGTGTTGGCAGGTTATTGAAGGGGAATCTTTTGTCCCGAAAAGAAATCTATTGGAGCAAGCTTCATGAGGATCAGCTCTTTGGGCTTTTCATTCACTCCGTGGGCTTGAAACACGGGGACTTTGCCACGGGCCAGCTTCCCATGGGGCTTCGATGGCGCGGTTTGCCGTGTTCGCCTGAAGAGTTGCTCACAAAAAAGAAAAAGGTGACCCACTCCACACGGTTTTTCGAGGAATTGGATGAACAAACCATTCGCGGCATTTTCAGGGCACATCGGCAAGCGGATTGATCCGCAGTGCCCATGGATTCATCGGGCAACTTTGGCGAGGCCGGAGGCAAACTCTCGGGGGGTGAGACAAAAGAGGAATTTCCCGGCTTTGCGGGCGGATTTGGCGAGGGCTGATTTGCGTTTGGCAATTTTTTTCAGGTCATGCTTCCTTCGCGGTTTGGCTTTTTTGAGGTGGCCTTCCATGACCGTGAGGTCGTGATGATCGCCAAGCAGGCGGGCAAGGACCGAGGCGCGGAAGCCGGTCACGGCCAGGGGATCAGTTTCAGAAAAGGCCACGCATTGGAATTGCAGGATTTTCACATGCTTGCGCCACTCGTGCAGGCGCTCATCGCGGGGCTTCTTGCGGCAGGCCAAAAACATGGCCCAAGCCCGGGTGTAAGAAATGGAGATCTCCCTCAGGACATCACGACGGGTTAATTTTTGAAGGTGGAGGCTTGCCACCCCAGCCTCAAGAGTGCGGGCAAGAGGCTGAATAATCTGTCCCCCGGGATGCAGCGCCGTCAGTGGGACATTGTCCACGGAGTGTTCTCCACAAAGTTCTGCGAGACGAAGGATGAGCACATCGCGGTCCCGGGCATGCGCGACGGAGTCCTTCAGTTTGGAAACACTGAGGGCCACCTGCCTGCGTTCCGACGAGGGGGTCACAGCAGCGGTCAGTTTCAAGAGGGCGCGCACTCGTTTGGAGGAGGCGCGGATCTGATGGAACGCCTCTGAGCAGGTGGCAGGGTCATCCACTCTTCGGGATTGAAACGAGATGAGTTTGGTGAAAGAGAAAAGCAGCCTGTTGATGACCTCGCCTGGCGGGACGTTCGGCGTGCGAAGAGCGGCATCCCCATGGGGCGGCGTTTGAGGAACCATGAGGAGAGTATGCGCTTTCGCATTTGTCCCTGCAAGATTCCCCTCCATCCCCATGGGCGCTTTGCTTGATCACGGAGCCCGAACACGCTAGGAGACTGGGGCTATGATTTTACTTTTGGGAGGCAGCGGATATGTCGGCGCCGCGTTTGCGCGTGTGCTGGCATCCAAAAACCTGCCCTTTAAAGCCCCCTCCCATCAGGAATTGGACGCCGCAAACACCGACGATCTCGTCACGGCAGTCCGCGCGCTTCGCCCGCGATTTGCCATCAATGCCATTGGGTTCACCGGACGGCCAAACATTGACGGTACCGAGAACGAGAAGTTCCGGTGTCTGCGTGTGAACACGCACCTGCCCGGGGTCCTGGCAGAAGTTTTTGCCTCGGAGGGGGTGCGCTGGGGCCATGTGTCCTCAGGATGCATTTACGAAGGCTGCCGCCCGGATGGGAACCCGTTCCGCGAAGACGACCTGCCAAACTTTGCTTTTGGGGACCCACGTTCGAGCTGGTATGCCAAAACGAAGGCGATGGCAGAGACCCTGCTGCGTGAGGCGCCAGGATGCCTGGTTTGGAGGATGCGGATTCCATTTGATGAGTTTGACCATGAGCGAAATTATCTTTCGAAGCTCATGGCCTACGAAAAATTGCTGGAGGTTCGGGGGTCGATTTCTCAGCGCCAGGAATTTGCCGTGGCAGCCAGCGAATCTTTGCTTCGGGAGATCCCGGCAGGGATTTACAATGTCACAAACCCGGGTGCCATCAGCACCACGGAGGTTATCGAGGCCATGAAGCGCCACGGCCTCACCCAAAAGCGTTTCACGTTTTTTCATGATGAAGCGGATTTTATGGCGGCGCCAGGGCGGGTGCAAAGGGCCAGCTGTGAACTCAACACAGACAAGCTTTCAGCGACCGGGATTCAACTCCAGGAAATCCATGAATCCCTGGAGGGAACGCTTAAACGCTGGGTCCCTGCGAGGACATGAATCCGTTGATCGCACTCACGGTCGTCCACCGGCGCCCGCAGGAACTTAAGAGACTGCTGGAAAGTTTGGAGGCTTCAAGCAGGCCTCCGGATTTGTGTGTGATCTCCGATCATGCCCCCGACGGAACCACGGCTGAGATTGCGGCAGGGAGCGGACTGAAAGTCAAGGTGGTGGAAGATCCATCCAACCCGGGCCCGGGGGCAGGATGGAGTAATGCAGCCGCCGGCTTGGAGCATGCGGACCTTTTGTTCTTGGATGACGATGTGGTGCTCCCTGTGGATGGTATTGCAAAGATGGGGGGACTGCTCTCGGATGCCGATGCCGTCGCCCCACTTCTTGAAGATGCGGGGGGACTGCTCTGGGGATTCCCGGAGCCCAGCATGCGCAATCAAAGAAAGCTGATCCGTCAGGCGAGGACACCTGCTGATGCCCTCAGCCTGATTGGGCCGGGGCCCCATCCCTTCTGCTGGTGCACCGGAGCGTGTGTGTTGGTCTCAGCAAACCTCTATCGAACCATTGGGCCGCACCGTCGAGATTTTTGGATGCTGGGGGAGGACTTGGAGTTTTCGATGCGCGCTGCCGCAGCCGGGAGGGCGGTTTTTACCTGCGAGGTGGTCGTGCCTCATCTCCCCCCCTTGGGGCCTGCTTCTCCGACCTCGGGCTACATCAAGTTTTGCTCTTTGCTCCAGAATCTGTCTTATCTCTCTTTTCACAGTCCCCAAAGCCAACACATGACCCGCTACTTGCCCGGCAATTTTCTCAGGTTTTTTCGCACATTCTCATGGAATGCAGAAACCCTGCGTGACGCGTGGAGCTGTTTTTCGGGGGGAGCCATTCATGCGGAGCCTGCGGGGGCGGCTCGGGGAACGGCCCTTCGAAAACGGATCGCTCAAGAAAACGCATGAGTTTTACCCGAAGAAATGTGCCCGTGCTCGGGACCCCCGTGGCCGTTTCGACGTATGAGGATGCTCTCAATGAGTCGCTCCGACTCGCCTCTCTTGATACTCCGGCGGCAGTCTCAGCGTGCAACACTCACCTGGTGGCCCTGGCCCGCCATGACTCAAGTTTTGGCAAAGTGCTTCGGGACTTCGACCTGATTCTGCCAGACGGATATCCCCTGGTCTGGGCCATGAACAAAGCCGGGGCGGGACTCGCTGATCGTGTTTACGGACCGTATTTTATGAAATACGTCCTGGCCAATTCACCGGCCACCTGCCGTCATTTCTTTTTTGGAGGAAGCCCGGCCACATTGGAGAAGCTGGAGACGGCTGCCAAAAACCTGAATCCCAAGATTCAAATTGTGGGCAAGCTGTCGCCACCCTTCCGGGCATGGAAGGAGGAGGATGAGCAGGAATTCGCAAATACCATTCGGGAGGCGGCTCCAGATTTTATTTGGGTGGCATTGGGCGGAGAACGCCAGGAGCGCTGGATTAAAAGCAATTTGCACCGGCATGCCAGAGGAGTCTTTTTTGCTGTGGGAGATGCCTTCGAACTGTTGGCGGGTGGTCGACCGTTTGCTCCGCCGTGGATGCAGCAACGCGGCCTCACCTGGCTCTACCGCCTGATGCAGGAACCCCGCCGTCTCTGGCCGCGCTACCTGAAGTTTAATTCCCTTTTTGTGTATTACGTTCTGAGGGACTCCCTGCTCGGATCTCCCATCAAAGAGATGCCACGCATCGCCTTCCTTGGCTCACGCGGCGTGCCGGCCCGGTATTCAGGCTTTGAGGTGGTGGTCGAAAACCTTGGAGCCCAGTTGGTTGCACGCGGATACCAAGTGACCGTTTATAACCGCGTCCCGAAATTCACCTCCGGCACCTCGTCCTACCTTGGCATGCGGCTGGTGACACTGCCCACGATTCCCACCAAATCGCTTGATACGATTGTCCACACCGCTCTCAGCGCTTTGCATGCGCTGTTTCAGAGGTATGATGTCATTTATCTTTGCGGTGTGGGCAACACGATTGTGGGCGGAGGACTGAAGGCAATTGGGTACCCGGTGATTCTGAATGTGGACGGCGCAGATTTCCGTCGCTCGAAGTGGGGAACATTCGCACGCCTCTGGCTCAAGGCCAGCGAGACCATCGCCTCGCGCTGCGCAAATTCCATCATTGCCGACAATCAGGAAATCGTCAGGCGCTACGAACGCAGTTATGGCGTGAAGCCGGAATACATCAGCTACGGAGCCATCATCCGGCGCGAGAAAATTTCATGTGGAGAGTTGGATCTCTGGGGCCTGAAACCACGGGGTTACATTTTGAATGTCTCCCGCATCACCCCGGAAAACGAGGCGGACCTGCTGATTGAAGCGTTCACCCGTTGGAAAGGCGACCTGAAGCTTGTGATATGCGGGTCATCGAATTATGAGCGAGCCTTCCAGCGCAAACTGGAGGGGATGGCCGATGACCGCGTGATCTTTACCGGCGCCCGCTTTGGCGACTCCTATTTGGAACTCAGCCAAAATGCGGCGATGTTTGTGATGCCGGCTGCGATTGAGGCCACGCGTTTGGTGTTGCTTGATCAGATGGGAATGGGTTCGACCATTCTCTACAAAGAGGCACCGGCAACCCGTGAAGTGCTTGGGGATGCGGCGGAGAGCTTCCAACCCGCGGATCCGGTCCCGGCGCTGACAGAAAAAATTGCTGAACTGGCAGGAAATCCCGAACGGTGCGCCGAGCTCGGGCGTCTGGCGATTGAACGGGCGGAGCGACTTTTTAGCTGGTCGGAGGTGACCTCCCGCTATGAAAAGCTGTTTGAGGAGATCGGAGTCGAAAAACCGTGAGCGCGCTGCGGGTTTCTATTGTGACCCCCTCCCGGAATCAGGGAGAATATCTTGCCGAATGCCTCGCATCCGTAAAATCAAGCCTCTCGACACCGGAACACATCGTGATCGATGGCGCGAGCACTGACTCGACGAAGGACCTGCTCTCCACCTCTCACCATGGCCCATGGATTTCCGAACCGGATCGGGGCCAGACCGATGCCATCAACAAAGGTCTGACGATGGCCTCCGGGGAAGTTTTTTCGTACCTCTGCGCGGATGACTTCCTTGAGCCGGGCGCTCTGGATGCCGTCATCGCAGCCTTCGATCAGAATCCCACTGCGGATATTGTTTACGGTGACGGGTATTTTTTGGAGGGCAGCTCGGGTTGGAAACGCCTCAAAACGGCAGGGGTTTTCTCCTATCCTCGCCTGCGCCGGGGGAACTTTCTTATTCAACCCTCCGTGTTTTTTCGCAGGCGGGTATACGAGCAATATGGGCCACTGAATGCCAATCTGAACTTCTGCATGGACCATGAATACTGGCTGCGGATCGGGGAGAACTCCCGGTGGCACTACCTCAAAAAGCCGCTGGCCACCTGCCGCCTGCATGCGGATGCCAAAACCTCCAGCCATCTCGCCGAAGCTTGGGAGGAAGCTCGCGAGATGCAAAAAGCCTATGGCATGGCTCTTCGTCCGACACTCGAAGCCCTCTGGATGCGCACGCTGGGGCATCATTATTATCTCCTGAAGCGTCGGATCTTTGCCAGAATCGGACGGAAAAAGGCAGCGCCAAAATGAAACCCAAACTTGCCATTTTTGAGCTACATCATCTCGGCGATGCTGTCATGGCAATCCCCTTCCTGCGGGGAGCCGGCACGCTGTATCAGCCTGAGGTTTTTTGCACACGAGCCGTGGCTGGTTTTTTGTCCCTTGCCATGCCGGGTCTGACCACGTCCCCCCTGCCGGATTCGTGGTTGTCGCGGGCACGGTCTTTTCGTGGAGTTGCAGAAACACGCGATTACGCGGCTGCAGCCTGCGTGTGGCCGGACGTTCGGGCGCATGTTCTGATGGC
>JBGTAR010000293.1:0-10199 GCA_041749815.1 Terrimicrobiaceae bacterium | reverse complement strand
GACAGCAACCTTAACCGCGAATGGAACCCAAATTTTCGTGAGGGAATGATTGGTGGCGTGCTCGTTGGTGTCGTTTATTTTGGCGGACCGGAGAAGGCGCAGGCCATGCTTGATTCCTACAATCATGAGGCGTTCGTTGATGAACTGGCGAAGTCCGGGTTGACCAATATCCACGAAACCTTCACGTGGAAGGAAGCGCACCCCGATTCCAATGCTCCCACGGGAGACGCGATAACAGCCGCCATTCGTGATTATCGATATCATTCCCTCTCGCTGAGTGATTACATGAAAATTTATCAAGCGCTCACCGAGCGCACCTATGACGGGACCGTGGCCGGCGGCCTTGAAGACGGGCTTGGCGTGCAGATGGATGATGGAAAGCGCGCGGGAATGATCGTTTCCGGCCTCGATGAGTTGCCGAACAAAGGCAAGCAGGGAATGCTGCGGGAGTTTGCTTCGCTGGATGCCAAGGGGCCTCGCAGCTCCATTCATTATGCCTATGACGGCTTCCGGTGCAATCTCGTCAACCAGTATGTGTTGATTGCCAGTGGTTACTGGCAGCAAGGCGAGATCGCAAAAAATTGCATCGAGCTGATGCAAGTCGGTACCACCGACCTATGGTATAAATTTGATCAGGGCTACTGCAACTACTCGAAAGGTCATGGAGGCGACGTCGTCAACCTCGCAAATGCTCCGGCCGGGATCCACCTGACTCGGCCCCTCTGGGAGCAGGTCCTCAAACCCTATCACAACCTCCCATAGCGCGAAGACCTCCCCCAACCATTGAAACCTCCTCTCCTCGATCATACGAAAACACACATTTCATCTCTGGTGCGCCTCACCGGTGCCGTTCTCTTGAGCACGACAGCCTTCCAGCTTTCAGCCTCCGCAGAAAGCAAGACGGCTCCTGTCGTCATGCTCAAGCTTGACGATCTCTACCGTGCCAAACCCGGCGGTTCCCACCCCGTTTCGGATCACTGGCAGAGAGTCACAGAATTTCTGGAAAGCCAGAAGATCAAGGCAAATTACGGCCTGTTTGCCAGCTCGCTCCAAGGCGATTTTCCTGAGTACGTGGACTGGATCAAAGAACGCGTGGCGAACGGCCAAATCGAGATCTGGCATCATGCTTATTATGGCTTTGGCGGGATACCGGAAGAGCTCAAGGTGGATGGTCGCACCGGCGAATGGACGGGTGGGACACCCGCGGCACAAGCGGAGACCTTCCAGAAGGCCTTTGATATCATCAAGGAGAAGCTCGGCTTGGAAGTCGTCGCTTTTGGCCCTCATGCCACCCAGACAGACGCCGCCACGTTTGAAGCCTTGGAAGGATTCCCACAGATTAAGGCCGTCTGGTTCTCCGCCCCGCCCAAAGGCATCAAGACCGACAAGCTTGTCATCAAGCGGCTGATGAACCTGGAATCCCCGATCTTCTTCCCCAATCCTGAGAAGGTCAAAGCAGACTTTGAGGCGAAACGGGACACACTTCCCTACGTTGCCCTCCAAGGGCACCCTGACCAGTGGGACGACGAGCGATTTGAGAAGTTCAAGCAGACGGTGCTCTATTTGAAGGAGCAAGGTTGCGAGTTTGTGACGATCTCTGAATATCTCGCGCCCCAGTCCGAAGCGAAGCCGAATTAGTCAGCCAACAGGGTTTTGGGGTTAACTTCTGAGATAACGGCCAATCAGTAGAAACCCCCAATCTTGTGGCGATGCGTGGAAGGCTCCTTAAAGCCAATCGGCCATCCCCGATCGGGATGAGGGTCAAGTTTTCAAAAAATGCTCGCCACGCATCTCATCAGTTCTCACGGGGGAATGAGTCACGTCGTGACTTTTCGATACAACCGCTCGCTACGCGAGGAACGATTCCCTCGACAATGCACGAGTCATTCATGAGCACCGTCATCAAGATCATTGGAAAATGGTCCGGTGGCCGGACGCGTCACAAGCCCCATACAAACCTATTATGCCTTTAGCGATCATTGAAAGTTCAGCCGCCATGGGCCTGGCCATTGCGGTCGGCCTGCTGCTGATTTTCTTCGGTCGACGGATCTTTTGGATTTTTGTCGGCGGTATCGGCTTTTTTGCAGGCATGCAATTTGCCCCGATGCTTGCTCCGACCCAGCCTCAGTGGATCATTCTGCTTTTCGGAGTGCTCCTGGGAATCATTGGCTCGGTCCTGGCCATTGTGCTTCAGCGCGTGGCGGTGGCTGTGGCGGGATGGTTGGCCGGCGGACTGCTCGCGATCCGGCTGGCGGCAGTGCTGGGCTGGTCTGATCCCACGATCGTCTGGGTGGTGTTCATTCTCGGCGCAATCGTAGCCGCGGTGTTATTCTCGTTGTTTTTCGATTGGGCAGTGATTGCCCTGACCTCGCTGAGTGGTGCCGTGCTGCTCTGCGATGGACTTTCACTCGCGCCTACGATGGAATTGATGATCTCCGTTGTTCTCGTTGCCGCTGGCTTTCTCATCCAGGCGCGCGATTTGGTGAAGCCGATGCCGGCGCTAGCGAACGACCCGTGAATCTGCTCTGCCGCCATCCGCAAAACCGCAATATTTTTAACGAAACCCGAAACTCCCAACCACATCCACAAATGAAAAAACTTATCTGTCTCACCACCCTCGCACTCACAACCACCCTCGCCCAGCCCTTGCACGCCGAGGAATCCAAAGAAATGCCAAAGATTGAAAATGCCGTTGCCGTGCTCTATCCGACGCAAGGCCACGAAGTCGAGGGAACCATCACCTTCACGAAATCTGGCGAAGGCATTCGTGTGCAGGGCAAGGTGAGCGGGCTTAGCCCCGGCAAACATGGCTTTCACATCCATGAATTCGGCGACGCCAGTTCCCCAGACGGGAAAGCGGCTGGCGGCCACTTCAATCCCACAGTTCAACCGCATGCCGGCCCGGATGCGGAGCATCGGCATGGGGGCGACTTCGGCAATATCGAGGCTGGCGCAGACGGCGTAGCCACGGTGGACCTTGTCGATACGCATATTACCTTTGAGGGACCGAAATCGATTCTTGGTCGTGGAGTGGTCGTGCATGCCGAGGCTGATGACTTGAAGACTCAGCCGAGTGGCAATGCGGGCGCGCGTGTTGCGGTCGGCGTGATCGGCGTCGCAAAGAAATGAGGGCGCCTGGAAGCCCGAACCCCGTGCAGGGGCAATGCTTATACCCCGAAAATCTGCCCGGCTTGAGACAGGCTAAAAATCACCGGTTTGAGTAAACCATCAGCCGAGATCCTCGGTGACGATTCGGCTCTCAGGAACATCGAGCAATTCGAGCGAGTCGGACAGATCTTTGACCATGGGATCGGGTCCGCAGATATAGAAATTCTGCCCAAAGTCGCTCACATGCGTCTTTAGTTGCTCTCGGTCGATCCGGCCTGCCGTTTCCGAAGAGCCCTCCTCATCGGTCAGGATGAGACGAAGGCGATCGTCGAGCAGGGCTTGTAATTCATCCTTCAGAAAAATGTCCTGCTTGGTGCGATTGCTAAACCATAACCCACACTCAGTGAGATCGTGGGACTCTTTAAGTGATCGAAGAATTGAGAGAAATGGTGTGATTCCCGCACCCCCCGCCAGAAAGAGTCCGGGACCCTGATATTTGATCGCTCCCCACGCCTCGCCGATTTCGAAGACATCCCCGCGCTCATAGGAGCGAAGCCGGTCTGTCACCCCGTTGTGGTCCGGGTACGTCTTGATCGTAAATTCCAGCCACGGGTCCGCGGGAAGGGAGGTGAAAGTGAATGGTCGCTTTTCATCAGCAAGATCTTTCTCGTTCGGTAGGGAAAGCTCTGTCGCCTGGCCGGGATCAAATTCAAAGCCCCTCGGTCGTTCAGTCCGGAATGCTTTGACGTTATGGTTGAGCATGTGGCTCTCAATAATTTCTACCGACTGGCGTTTCATATCTACAAATCGCAAGCGGCTTCTTTGTCGGATGGGTCTGAATATTGGATCAGTGCAATGAACAGACTGTGGCCGTCTCATGACATCAGCGGAAACCTCGAAGAATTGTGGTCAACTGGTCGCTTGAGTCGGATGGAGGGTTCCCTTGCGAAAAACAGCTCAACTGGGTGTTTCATCCCCGGGGGAACAAATTAAATCCAACCACTCGCGCCTCGCGCTGCGATTTCATCTCGTACGAACAACTCACACAACTCCCAAAACGAAGGCAAACACGATGTTACACAGAGCTAAAACACTAAGACAATACAAACTGGACAGCTTGGACGGAGAGATGGGCGGGGTCAACGACTTCTACTTCGATGACAAATACTGGACCGTTCGCTATCTGGTCGCCGATACAGGAAACTGGCTGACAGGCCGTTTGGTGCTGATTTCTCCCCGCGCGCTTGCTGCCGCGATCAAGGACGAGGAGCACATTGCGGTGGATCTGACGAAAAAGCAGATTGAAGAAAGCCCGTCATATTCCACCGACAAACCCGTCTCGCGACAATTCGAGCTGGACTACCATGAATACTATGGTTGGGGCACCTACTGGGGAGGTCCTTTCGCCTGGGGAGCTTATCCCTATCCCGGCCCTCTGCCTGTGGCCATTGAAGCGGAAGGGTCATCAGAGGAAGAAGAAAAGGAATGGGATCCCCACTTGCGCAGCGTGCAGCACATCAGCGGTTATCACCTCCAGGCCACCGATGACGAGATCGGACATGTGGAGGATTTTGTCATCGACGACGTCACATGGGCGATCCGATATCTGATTGTGGATACCCGGAACTGGTGGCCTGGAAGGAAAGTGCTTGTGTCGCCGCAATGGATCGAGCGTGTGAGTTGGGATGAATCAAAGGTCTTCATTAACCTGACGCGTGACGCCATCAAGCAGGCCCCGGAATACACCGACGATTTGCTTCTCAATCGGGAATACGAAACCAATTTGTATGCGCATCACGGACGGGAAGGCTACTGGGATTCGGAAAGACTGGCAAACGGCTCAGCCACGCCCCACCCATGAACGAACTTTGTTGAAGATCCCATCCGCTGAACTGACAGAAACATAATAACAACCCTCGCGTTCATTCTGCATCCCATGTTGGGAGTCCGGCGGTCACTGCATCCACCGCTCCCAATCATGCGCAGCTGTCCGTGGTCACATGATGAATGAAGTGCGCCATCAAACCAGGAGCATCGTAAAACTTATGAGCCGCCTTTCCTTCATCGGCCTTCTTATCACTTTCGGGCTCTGCCAGCCTCTCCACGGTAAACCGGAAGAGACTGGCTCTCAGCAAGCTCAGACCGTCGAGGTGAGCAACCCCGCGCCGGACGCTAGGATCGGCGATCGCATCGTGGGGATTTTTTCCCAGATCGATGAATTTAAAGGGATCGAGGTCGTGGTTCAGTCTGGAGTGGTGACGCTCTCCGGTCAGGTTCCATCCGCACAAACCCGGGACGAGGCCCTGGCGCTGGTGGGCCGGACGGAAGGCGTTGTCATGACCGTGGACCGCCTTGACGAACCTGCCGCCGTCACCGCGCAATTGTCTCCAGCAGTGGAATCGCTCAAGCAGCTTCGCCGCACGCTCTTGACCAAACTTCCCTTAATCGCCATTGCCATTCTCATTGCAGTCGCCTTTGTTGCATTGGCGAACTTCATCAACAAGCGACACAAATGGTTCCAGCGATTGCGCATTTCTTCACTGAAGGAAACGCTGGCCCGCCGTCTCGTCAGAGTTGTTGTGATCGGAATCGGAGTTGTGTTGGCGCTGGAAGTTCTTAATGCAACCGCAGCTGTGGGTGCGGTTTTGGGCGCGGCTGGACTGGTCGGAATCGCGATCGGTTTTGCGTTTCAAAACATCCTGGAAAACTACCTCTCGGGCATCCTGCTCAGCACCCGCAACCCGTTTGACATCGGCGACGTGATTGAGATCAAGGGCCGGACTGGAAAGGTCGCCCTCCTGACCGCAAGAGACACCGTTCTTGTCACACTCGACGGGAACCACCTGCGCATTCCAAACAGCATGGTGATCAATTCCGAATTGCTCAACCTTACACGGAATCCACTCCGCCGTTTCGAATTCATGGTGGGGGTGTCGGTTGATCTCGACCTTGCCGAAGCGCGAGAGATTGGCCTCGCCGCGCTCGCCAGAAATCCTGGAGTTCTTGCAGATCCCAAGCCGGTCATGCTGGTCGATAACCTCGGTGAGAGCACCGTCAACCTGAAGTGCCTGGCCTGGCTGGACCAGACGAAGCATGATTTCCATAAAACCCGAAGCCAGGCGATCCGCATGGTCAAGGAAGCCTTCGACGCCGCTGGACTTGAAATGCCGGAGCCAATCTATCGAGTCCATATTCGCGATGCTATCGCCGCCCCTGCAAGCGAACACACCGCCGAAAAACAGAAGCAAGAGAAAGCTCTGACAGCACCCGACGCTGGGGTTCCAGAGGAGGATTTATCCGCCGATGACACGATCGACAGGCAGGTTGCCAAAGAGCAGCGGCAGTCCAAAGAAGAAAATCTGCTAGCGGAGAAACCAGAGGATTGATGAGCCACATCAAGCGTGCTGCCCCACCTGCTCTCGAAATTGATGGATTACCACGTCATAGGTTTCAATCAGAACTTCGGCGTCCCGAGCCTGGAAAACACGAGAGCCGCGTCGCGAAGCCGTCGTTCTCCCGGTCAATCCCCCAGGCCTGGGCCTGCGGAGCAGGGTTTCCATTCGAAGCTCGGAATTTAAGTCTGATCGACTCGCAAAGCGAAGGTTATGCGACCTTTTTGAAAAGAGCGACGAGGAACATGATGATCGCAAGCACGATCAGGATGTGGATGAGGCCGCCGAGGATATGGAACCCCAGCCACCCGATAAGCCATAGAACGAGAAGAATAACGGCGATGGTGTATAGCATACTTGATTATCGTTCCTTCTATTGATGTTGGACGTGTGAGAATTTGGTGGGGGAATCTGAGAAGCGAAAAGTATCGTCATTCCACCACTCGCGGCAGGTGATCTTCACGAGTTGCCAGACTTCCCCAATCCCTGTCGCCCCGGTCTCCCCGGTCTCTGCCTGGGTTGTTTTGTGGGCACTTTTCATTACGAAGACTTCGTAGCAGCCGATGAAGTTGAGCCTGTAAAATTGTGTGCCTTGGTCAAGGCCGCCTTGGCCGGGTCAAAAATCCAAAAGCCACACAGCTTCTATCGGCCACCGGAGATGGTGCCCAGATGCTGGCGTCGGGTTAGAGCCTCAGAGCCTCGCCTCGGATGTGTTTAACAAGCGCAAACATCCGTTACGCCCGCTGGAAACGATCATATTTCAAAGCCAACTCATGACAAACACACCCACATCTGCTGCGCGGCCCGGATCGCGTTTCGTAAACGCCCTGAAGAAACACCGCAACGACGATGAGACTGTTCTCGCCGGAAACTGGGCGGACGCGTTGCTTGCGGACGCTCTGGACGCCCGGGCATCCGACGTGCATCTTGATCCTCGGGACGGTGAGGTGGCCGTGCGGTTTCGGGTCGACGGCGTGCTGCTTGACATCGAATTGCTGGATCGGGAAACAGGCCCGCGGTTGATCCGTTACTTTAAGACGAATTCCGGGCTCGACCCAGCCACGCGCATTGGTCCAGAGGATGCGCATTTTGAGTTTGGTGTGGAGGATGGCGCGGTGGACGTTCGGGTGGCCTGTGCGCCGTGCCTGACTGGAGAAAAACTTACACTGCGCCTGTTGCCCCGCAAACGCATTGAAATGGGACTGGACGCGCTCGGCCTCGCCGCCGCGGACCTTGAAAAAATCAAGGAATGGCTTGGGGATATCAGCGGCATGTTTCTGGTAACCGGGCCGACCGGCAGCGGAAAGACCTCCACGCTTCACGCTTTGCTGAGCGAGATGGCGTTGACAAATCGCAGCGTGATCACCATTGAGGATCCTGTCGAGTATCGGGCCGAGGGCGTCAACCAGATCGAAGTGGACGAGACGCGCGAACTCACGTTTGCGACTGGGCTGCGCGCGGTATTGCGACTCGACCCGGATTACATCCTGCTTGGCGAGATCCGCGACGCCGAATCGGCGGCCACGGGACTGGAGGCGGCCGGCACCGGGCACCCGATCCTCACGACCATGCACAGCCGCAGTGCCGCGGGCGCGATCTCGATGCTTCGCAACCTTGGGCTGGCCGATCCCGAGATAGCGACATCGCTGGCATTCGTCATTGCACAGAGGCTGGTGCGTACGCTTTGCCAGGAGTGCAAGCGCGAGGTGCCGCCCGGCGAGGCCGACGCGCGGTGGCTGCGCCGCATGGGAGTTGCGGATCGAGACAGCGTTTGGGAGGCTGAGGGCTGCGAACGGTGCCACGGTACCGGTTACAAGGGGCGTATCGGAGTTTTTGAGGTTTGGCCGTTCGATGAGAGGTCCTACGATCTTGTGCTCAAGGGCGTGGACGAGCAGGCGATTCGTGCACACCTGCGGGAGTCTGGGGTCGGATCCTTGTTGCAGGACGGTTTGGAAAAGGCGGCCCGAGGGCTCACGACCATCGCGGAGTTGAGGAATCTAGGCGCACAGAGCCATCTCGAGCAGATCGAACCTGGCACCAATTCCAAAGAAAGCTCCTGAATGGTGAGACAGGAGGCGCGAACGCAATATCAGGCGTGGTGGGCCGGCCAACGCGATCCGATGCATTTCATCATGATGGCAATTTACTCCTACTGAAAACACCAAGCCCACGTTCCAGCACCCTGGCTCCTCGAGCGGGATCAGTCTTCTTCGGGTTTGGTTCCGTGGATGTAAGCCTCGGTCGGATCGAGGGAGCCAGAACGTTTGGGTTCGCGATGATCCCAATATTCGGCGCGTTCGGGTGTGACAATAATGAGCGCAATAGTGGGGTCATCCACCCCTTCTGGAAACCACGGCGCGAATGCCTCGTCCCAGACCTCCTTGATTTTTTCCCTGTCATCGACAATCTTTGCGTGGCCATCGAGTGATAGGTAGGTCTCACCATCGCTTTGCATGGAAAGATGCACCGCGGTGTTCCGCTCAATCTCGTGGACCTTGGCGGAGTCTTGCGAGGTGATCAGCCAGACGCGGCAACTGGGTTCGAGTTTCGAGATGGCCATCGGGCGTGCACGCAGCCCGCTCTCACGGTCGCGGGTAATAAGCATCGCGGTGCGAAATTGTTCCAAAAGTTCATGCAGGGTGGGAGTTTTCCTAGTGCTCATACTATCAGTTCGCCGCGGAAGTGGCTTCTGCGTGCATCCATTTCGGAAGGTCTTCGACTAGTCTCCTCAGTGAGTGACCAAATGGGGCGCCTATCCCACCTCCGAGAAGCGTTCGGCAAATACTGGAAGGACGTGGATACACGCAATGATTCAGTAGGATACGAACTTTGGGTATGACGCCCCCACTATCAAGCACCCCGTAGGCGCCGCACGAGCCCTGCCATTCGGGATCATTCTCGCACCACTCAGCCTCCAAATCATCCCACATGAAAAAACAAGCAAGCATTTACCGGATGGTTACCCCGGATCATCTCTGTCCGTGGGGCATCAAGGCTCGGGATCTCCTCAAACGAAATGGCTACGAGGTCGAGGATCATCACCTCAAGTCGATGGAGGCAAACGATGCCTATAAGAAAGAGCACGGCTACGAGGAGACACCTCAAATTTTTCTGGAAGACAGGCACCTCGGTGGATATGACGCGCTCCGGAAGTATCTGGGGAAAAGCCCGGATCCCAAGGAGGGCAAAACATATCAACCAGTGATTGCCGTCTTCTCAGTGACTTTTCTTATGGCGTTGACGGCCTGTTGGGCCGAGCAGGATTCCCTATCGATCATAAGAGTTCTGGAACTTTTCGTCGCCTTCAGCATGTGTGTGTTGGGAATTCTCAAGCTTCGGGACATGCTGTCCTTTGCCACCGGATTCGTCCAATACGACCTCCTGGCCAAACGGTACGTACCTTATTCGTATGTTTATCCCATTGTCGAAGCGGGGGCCGGTGTTCTCATGATCTCCAGCCTCGCCACCTGGGTGGCTGCTCCGGCGGCATTGTTTGTCAGCACGCTGGGCGCGGTGTCCGTTTTTAAGGCCGTTTACATTGAGAAGCGCGACGTCAATTGCGCGTGTGTTGGCGGCGGTAGCAGCGTCCCTCTCGGATTCATCTCGCTGACCGAGAATCTCATGATGATGGCGATGGCAATCTGGATGATGGGAAAAGCCCTTTGAGTATTATTCTGAAGAAAATCAAAAATTATGAGC
>JBGTAR010000292.1:0-33345 GCA_041749815.1 Terrimicrobiaceae bacterium | reverse complement strand
CATCCTTCGTCACATCGCCCTCAACGTGCTCAAAAATGACTCCACCAAAAAGCGAGGCATCAAGGGCAAACAGAAAAATGCTTCATGGGATCACTCCTATCTCCTTTACCTACTCGGATTTTAATGCGTTTGCCCTGCCTCAACAATGTTGGGCTCTACTGGCATTTTGTGGATGGTGTGTGGTTGGTGGTCTTCACTCTCCTCTATCTTGTCTGAGGAACTCCCGCCCCGAATTCCCCGTCTAGGCTGGGCAATTGCGTTTGTGGTGGCCACGGCCGCCATGGCTTTTGCTTTTGTGACTTTCAAACAATCCTCGGATACTCAGGGACGACCTTCTCGACTCGAACGTTACGCGAAGGTTCCGTCTTTCGAATTTCTGGCGCATGACGGCACCAAGCTTTCCAGCTCAGACCTTGAGGGTAAAATTTGGGTCGCCAACTTTATATTTACCCGCTGCAAAGGGCCTTGCCCGATGATCACCAGCCGCATGGCCGAGCTTCAACAAAAACTGTCCCGATCCAGGTCCACTGATGTGAAGTTGGTCTCAATCACGGTGGATCCTGTCCATGACACTCCCGAGGTTCTCAACGCCTATGCCACGCAAGTTGGTGCCGATCCTGCCATCTGGAAATTTCTCACAGGACCCCCAGCCCAGGTCGAGAACACGATCAGAAAGGGATTTCTCCAACCCCTCAGCGAAGGCAAAGATGATGAACCCATTCACTCCGCACGTTTTGTGATTGTTGATCGGGAGGGATGGATTCGCGCATTTCCTGATGGAAATGATCCCGAAGTCGTGCAAAGATTGCTTCTGGACCTCGGCGATCTCCTTCGCGAAAGCCCATCAAAAAATCCGTGAAAAACTTTTTCTCCATTTGTTGTGTTGTCTTTTTGATGACCGCTCATCAGGCCTCCGCCTGTGTGGGTTGCCGGGAACCTGGATCCGACACCGTGGCCAATGAACCACAAACCGTGATGGCTGGCTTCGGGTTTTCCTGGGGGGTGATCATCATGTTGGTTTGTGCCATTTCCGTCGTGACTGGAATCACGGCGTACATTTGGCGGACGATTGTTCGGATTGAGCGCGAGCGCGCGAATCTATGACGGTTTCCGACCTGCCCGCCCTCAATGCAGGGCTCAACGGGCTCGCCACGATTTTTTTGACAGCTGGATACGTGCTTATCCGCCTCAACAAACGGTCCGCTCACCGGGTTTGCATGCTCTCCGCGTTTTCTGTGTCGGTGGTTTTTCTTTTCTTTTACGTCCTCCACAAGATTCTTGTGAAAGGCGTTCACACACCTTTCGGAGGGGAGGGGGCCATCCGGGCCTTCTACTACGGAATGCTGATCTCACACATCATTCTTGCCATCCTGATCGTTCCCCTGATTTTGGTGACTCTCCGTCATGCCCTCGCCGGAAGATGGGACGTACACCGCGTGTGGGCCCGATGGACTTTCCCAATCTGGTATTATGTTTCCGTGACAGGCGTCTTGGTTTACTTTTTTCTCTACGTATGGTTCCCGGTCAAATAAGCGGTCTTGAACATCCTGGCGTCATGGATGCCTTTGCCCACGATTCCCGCGAGGGAAAATTGGTGATGGCCATGTATGAAAGCCGTCGATGGGAGGGGGGAGAGCATCAACTCTTTCAACTTCAGGAAAAACTGAATGCCTATTTGTCGTTCGCCCTGGATGGCGAGATGGAAGAAGCCTTTCCCCAGTTGGCTGGACTGCCGCTGGAGATTCAGCTTCGGACGGCATCAGAACCTGATCCTGCCGCATGGGACCTCATACGCCGGATTCGCGAGCAATTGGCCTTTCAATCGATCACGTTCGAGGTCATTCAAGTCGAAGAGGAAGAATGCTGCGGTCAGGGCGGTTGTGGGTGTTCCGGCAGCTGAATAAGACTCTGAAGGAGAGGAACACGGAACGTGTTTCTTGATTGAGGCCATGAGCCATGGATTGGCACTGTAGCAGGAAGAATCCTAGCCTCGTCTCTGAATCGCGGCAAGTAATCGTCCCGTCTCCCGATCCTGCACGCGTTTTTTCAAAACGGCCCGTTTGTCCGAGTCGACCTTCCCTTTGCCCACACCGACCTCCACCTTGATGTGGCCCTTCTTCCAATACATCCTCAGGGCGACCAAGGTTCGTCCAGCTTGCTCCACTTCGGCCGCCAGGTGGGCGATCTCGCGTCGATGAACAAGCAGTCGACGAACCCGCCGGGGCTCATGTTGCTCATGACTTGCCCGGACGTAGGGTTGGATGTCACATTGATAGAGGAAAAGCTCCCCTCGTTCAACTTTTGCAAAGGCGCCCTGCAGTTGAACATGCCCCAAACGGATTGACTTCACCTCAGTTCCCACGAGTTGAATCCCAGCCTCGAATTTTTCGAGGATGTGATAATCGTGGAAGGCCTTGCGGTTGGTAACTATTTCTGCGGACATTTCAAGCGTCCGCCGTCAAAAGGGAGAGATTACCCCACCGACAGCGGTATGACCTCGCCACGTGTGAAGCTGAGTTTGCCTTGGGCGATCTCTGCAAGGGCAATGTCCATCAAGCCCATTCGTGGCTCAACTGCAACCATCGGGCGACTGCTCGCGCTGAGTTGGCGGACTCTTTTGGAGACCATGTTGATCAGGACTTGGTGATCAGGGACCACTTTGGATGCTGCGTCGAATATTTGGCTGTTCATTTAAATCGTTCCAGAGGGGGTAATTCAGAGAACCTTTTACCTTGGGTGGATTTGTGGAAGAAGTCAATGGTTTCTCGAATATATTATCGCCTCCTGCTGGGGCCAGCATCTGGTCGATGGCGTTCCTTATTCATGGAACAACCTTGCAGAAACCTAAAATTCCAGTGAGGAATAAAGGTGTGTGCATGAAGGCTGCTTTTTTCTTTTTGATGTTCCTTGCTGCGGCGCTTTCGGGTTTGCAGGCTCAAGATTCCGTGCCGGTTGCCAAGCCCGCCAAGGTGGAAAACCCAACCCCTGACTCCGAGGAGCGGCGGGAAATGGCCCGTGTGCAAATTCTTTTGGACCTCGCAAATTTTCGTCCCGGCAAGATTGATGGGTTGGGTGGGGAGTTCACACAAAAGGCCGCCGACCGTTATTTTCAAGCCAACGGCATCGACTCAGGTGGGAGATTGGACACGACCCAAATCCCCGAACCTTATACAACGCACACCCTCACCGAAGAAGAACTGAAATGGATTGGGAAGACGGCCTCCACTCCCCCCGAGCAGGCCAAGCTCAAACGCATGCCTTATGCTGATGCCTGGGAGCTGGCTGCAGAGATGTTCCATTGTGATCTCAACTTCATCAAAGAGTTGAATCCCGAGCTCGCTTCGGCAGAGTTAACGGCAGGGACCACGCTTCGGGTCCCGAACGTGCCGCCTTTCCGTATGGCGGATGTCCAGGCTTTGGAAAAGCAGCGGGCTGTTGAAGCCAAAGCCCGCAAGGCCGCGAAGGAGTCAACCGCTTCATCCACCCCTCAGGAAATTGATGTTGCGGTGTCTGATGGTGCGGCAAGTCCGGATCCCGCGCCTCAGCCGACACCCGAACCAATGCCTCTTAACCACCGCCTTGTCCTGCTGCGTGAGCCAAGAATCATTGAGGTCTATGATGGGGAGAATCGCATCATCGCATCCTTCCCCTGCACTCCCGGTTCCAGCACCATACCCGTCCCGCAGGGCATGTGGAAGGTCACCAGCAACATCCTCATGCCCTATTTCCGATGGGACAAGTCAGTGCTCCAAAGTGGTGTGCCCAGCGAGGTGGCCTACAATATTCCCCCAGGTCCCAACAACTACGTGGGAATCGTCTGGATGGGCATCAATCGCCGCAGTGTGGGAATGCACGGCACAAACAACCCCGACCAAATCGGGCGCAATCAATCCAGCGGCTGCATCCGGCTCGCCAACTGGGACGCGTTTCTCCTCACACAGCTTGTCGAAAAAGGAACCTCCGTCGAGGTTCGCTGACTCAGCGTTGTTTTCCTGCGGGGGGCGATGGCATTCCGACCGATTTCGATAGTTGCGAAAAATGCTGTCATGATAGCCCTGGAGCCTCGCCGGATTCCGTCATGTGACAAAATTATCACATTACTCCAGTTGCTCTGAAATCATGACGGTTCATTAATTAGAGTCCACTGGAGCTCGTACGGTCCAAGTCGCATCAACGACCCTAATTCTCCATGAGCAATCTCTTTCACTCCGACGAACGCCCGCTAAGCAGGCTCGGTGATCCCGCTGCCGCCAGGCCGCGAAGCCGCCCAGACCGTGACAAAGGAGACATTGGCTTCCTTCACGACATTGGTGCGGGGCGATCCTCCGGGGGAGGGAGCCCGAGACCGTCGGCACGCGAAGGGACTCCCATATTTTCAATATTCTTTCTTCTCGTTTTTTCGGGACTCTTTTTGGCAGCCTCGTTTTATGCGGGGATGCAGATCGGCAGAGGGGAAGGGAACTCAAAGGCAACGACCAATCGTGTCGCGCCGCCAATGGTCAAAGCCCTGCCCGCTGATGCCATGGAACAATTAAACGCTTCCATCGCCGAGCTTCGGAATGGCGATCCTGCAAAATCTCTCAAAGACCTGCAAAAACTTCGTGAAGAGTTTCCTCAGGCTCCTGCCTTGGTTTATGCAACCGCCCTTGCGGCACTGACATCGGGTGATCTCGAGGTTGCTGCCGTCATGGCCAACTCCTGTGCTGACATGGGATTTAGAAAATCCGATGCCCTCGCCCTGCTTGCCAGCATTGAGCTCGCAAAATCTCAAAACAGCACGCTCCCATCCTTTGGGGACCCCAATCTGCGGGCCCGTGGGTTGTTATTGCAGGCTATCGACGCAGATCCGCTTAATCCCGGCCCCCGCATCGAAATGGCCGCGATGTCACGACGTTTGGGCGATTTCGATGAAGCGGTCGCCTACCTCGAACAAGGAAAAAACTTGGTCCTTCCGGTAGACACCTTTTTGGCCACCGAAATCACCCTGGCGATCCTTAAGGATGACTCCCATGCTGGTGACTCTGATGAAACCTTGCAGCCTTTTGCGCTTGCCGTCCGAAGCGCCAGGGAGGGTGACCCCATTACGGCCGCCCTACTCTTTGCCGAGTGCCGCCGACATCTTCCCGAGGAAACCTACACATTCCTTGTTGGTGACCCGGCTGTCAGAAGATATTCCGAGCAACCCGAACTCAAAGACATCCTCGCGAAGCATTGATCAGCATTCATTCATACTGAGATACTGAATTGAGGTTTTGACAGGATTTCAGGATTTTCAGGATGACTGGGAAATGGGCAAAGCAGGGGGGAAGGCATGGCGACGTGGGGAGGGGGCGGTCCTACTTCAACGCACGAGTTGCAGCATGCGGAGATGTGCCCTTTGAAAGTATTCGTTGAGCCTCATGCCCCTCAGCGCCGATCTTGGCTGCTGTTAACTTCTCGGGAGCTTCCTTCGTGTTCACAACGGTGTTGCCTGCATCGGGGAACAGTTTTGGCAGCCCGAGCGCAAGAACTACGCTGACCGCGAGTCCTGTGCCCGCCTTGGCCAGATCGACACCCATCAGCTTTGCAACGCCGGGCAGGGTGGGATTTTTCAAGTTGATGGAAATTGCCAACTCCCTCCCTGCAAGCAATCCAAGGAAAACCCATGTCGTGCTCATTGGCATGTGGCTCCACTCCTTGAAAACCATGAGAATCCCCCCATAAATAAAGTCCACCAGCGTCGCGGAACGGATATCAGTCGTGTTGGTCTTTGACGTGACGATCTTTTGGATTTTTCCACCGGCTGTGTAGAAAATCACGGCATGCAGAAGGATCATCACTCCCAGGGCTCCCATCATCCATGGCCACGCGAGGTTGCGTGGCAGGAACACAAAAATATTTGCCAGATCCTGGATCAGCCATTGGGACCATAAAAACGCCGTCGAGCCCCATTGCAAAACCACCCAAATCAACTCCGGCGGTTTGCCTTTGGTGGAGATAAATTTTTTCTCCACAAACTTCACGGTCACCAAATAAATGCCCAATCCCAAAAAAACGCGACCAGATAACCGATCAGCGATTTTGACAACATCCCCCCAAGGTTTTCAGGTCGAAAAACGGTCAGGACCAAAAATGTCGTGCTCACCGGAAACCCCAGCCGGGTGAGAAACACAAGTGCGATTGGCGGGATCACATAGAACCACGAAAAATTAGCCGGCATCGGAAACTTCTCAAGCCGCCCATAAGACACATCCCCGTTGTTCGTGAAATAGCTGAAAAGAAGCACCGCTGAGAGAATCACGCTCGCAAAAATCCAGAGAACCCACCAAGGCCGGTGACTGTTCGAGCTCAGAAACGTCCCGAGGGTCTGGATCGCGTCATTCGCAACAATCGAATACGCCGCAAGCAGGAAACCAAGAATCATCCAAAACTCGGGTCCAAAAAACATAGAAGTTCTGTCTAGTGGGGTGGGATTCCTAGGACAGCAGGAAAATTGTTACAGTTTCGTCACAATCGGGATCAGCTGTTCCCCCTTCGCGAAATCCTCGGTGAGGCATGGCCATAGCCAAGGCTTTATGCTTCTTTCCGATGCGCAAGGAGGCCCACCCGACCAGAGGCTCAAAAGTTCGCCCCTCCCAAACATGCTCGCCGGCTGTTCACCTATTCCTGATTGTGTGATGCCAGCCAATCCCTTGGAGATAGGACGCAGCAACTCTCTGGACTGCGCAGTTGCATTTCAAGGCCCAGGGTGATCAGAGGGGCTCTGGTTTGCTGCGCCAGCTGGCAACAAACGGAATCCGCACCGCACAAAAAATATTTCCCAGCCAGTCGTGCTGCCTCCAATGCGGATTTTTTGGTTTCAGGCATGATGATCACATCCAGGATTCGAAGCAGTCGCGAAACCGCCAGCGCCGCTTTTGCCGGGTCACGCTTTCGCCGCGCAACTCCCCCAGCAACTTCAGCTAGGGCCAGCGCAGGGAAATGGATGCGGTGGCCATATGAGAGATTGAATCTCATCATGATTCCCCAGCACAAAAAAGGTGAAGGCCTTTGGTTCGGCGAGAAAGACCAGACGCAAAGCCAGACCACAGCGACACTCAAACACGCTTTTTCTCAGGCGCCGGATCCCCGCCCCGGAGTGGGCATGAGGGCTCCCCCATGCCGCTTCGGCCTGATCAATGGCCAACTGCACACTTTTGCGCTCCTCCTGCGACAGTTTCTTCGCAGATCGCAGGAACCGGGGAGTGAGATGAACCTCAGAGGAGGGCATCCAGGTCGCCTTTGTATTTCTTTAACCTTCCTGACTTGCCCGCAGCATGCGCTTCCTTTTTTACTCCTTCAACAAAGCGATCCAGTTCCTGGACAGAGACCTCGTATTCCCTGATGGCATAGTCCGTGGCCTCAACCTGCACAGGCCGGAGAGCAATGATGCGATCTCCGTCAATAATGCCAATCTCCTCGCCTTCAACTGCCCTCTTCAGGCAATGCCCCAGATGAGCAAAAATATGATCAACGTGCGTGTTCGCTCTTTATCACAGACATCAGTATTCCACCACGCTCAATACGTTTAACCACAGGAGTTCCTTCAAAATTTTCGTGTTGTCCGTACCGGACGGTTCCAACGTAGTAGTCCGCATCCTTGGGCCATTTGGTGGCTCTGAGATCGGTGAGCACGGACATAAATTGTGTGCCCGGTGAGGCAAAATGCATATAAGCCGGTTCCGAGAACGCGTTGGCTGCAAGGATCACATTCGGGCTTTTTGCCGGGGAGGCATTGATCCACTCCGCCGCTTCCCGGTAGCTGGTGACCCAATAATCGGTTTCGAAACGCTCATGGAGGCTTTCTTTGGGGCCGGCAAAAGTGTTGTAATAAGCGTATTGATAGGGATGAAGAATCCAAAGCTGGGGAAGTGCCAGCGCATATGCTATTGCTGGCACTGCGTATCTCAGAGTTCCCATGCGCCTGGGAAGAATTTCAGCAATCCAGGCTCCGCCTGCTCCGGCTGCGATGGCAAACAGCGGAAGCAAAAAGAGGAAATGACGGATCCCATCATACACGTTCATCCTGAGAATCAGGAAAAGCGTCAATGGGAACCAACTCAGGAACAACACGGCCATGGCGGCGGAATTGCGACGGAAGAGGATAAGCCATGCCAGCCTGGCCTGACCGACAAGCACTCCCGCCAGGAGAAAAGGGGGAATGGTGACTCCAAAATAAACGAAATAATAATTCCATGGCAGCTTGTTGCTCTGAACGGTTTCTCCGTTAAAAAGCACGGGATAAGCCTCATGGAATTTACTCGCAAGCAACATGCTCTCAACGGGATGCCAGATGGGGCTCTTGTGAGCGGAGGGCCATGGCAGCACCATAAACACCCATGCCAGCAGAACGGCCAAAACCACCCAGCCCGAAGCAGCGGTTAATGTTGCCTCCAGCGTCCGGGGCTGTGAAGTCCGATGGCCAAAGCAACCTTGAACGATCGGTAGGAGGAGAAGAATACCCACAAAAAATCCACCCGGCCTGACCGCAAGCACAAAACCAAAGGTCATGCCAAGAATCAGAGACTCCCCAAATCCCAGGCTTGCTTTGTGAGAGGCCCACACAACAGCCAGCACAAACCATGACACCGCACATGCAAAGGGAAGGTCCTTGGCATTGATGAAGGCATGACCCAGAAACGCTGGCATCGCAAACAGGGCGAGTCCGGCCAACCAGGCAGATGCCTCCCCTCCGAGAGACTTTGCAACTCCGCAAACTGGCCAGAATGTCGCAACCCAAAAGATTCCAATCACGGCGGCGGCACAGCTAAAGAGGTCTCCACCTGTGAGCTTTGCTGATATTGCCGAAAGCAGGGAGACCAGAGGGGAATAATGTTTCAGGTTGGCAATCGGATATTGAGCGATGTGCTGATAATCAAATCCTTCGAAGAAATAACGAAACACAGCCTGACCAAACCTCAAATCCACGGACTGGTCCCATGAGATGCCAAAGTCAGCGCGAATAAACGCCCAGACCAGAAGGGCAAGGATTGAGAAAACCAGGCCGGCGGTAATTTTTCCTAGAAAACTTCCATTTTCGGTCCCAGAGGGCGCTATGGCGGGGCTGTGGGAATTAGGGTGATTTTCCAGCATGAGTAGGTTCGCAAAACGACCGCTGGCAATTATTTACAACAATATAGCCAGCGGCGAATTGCTTAAGTCTTACCAAGCCCAATGTTGTGGGAAGTGCGGGAATGTAAAATTTTCGTCTTAATTTACGGCTTGGCGAAATTTTTTTTGCTGCTCAGCGTGGCTGCAAATGTCGAAATTGCTCACCGCCAAACGAACCGGACTGTGGTTTGTCCTTGCCGCCGTCGCGTTTTCATCCGTGATGATCTTTCTGGATTCACGCCAGAGGTATGGTGTGATCGAGGTCACCCTCAAGGAAGGCCTGGGGCCACCCCTTCCGGCCATCAGCGGAACCACCGAATCAGGTTTTGAGGGGGGCATGCGGCGCCTCATCTTGCCGGCGGTGGGGGCAGATGGCTACCAGTGGCTCATGCACGCCCAGAAGCTTGTGAAGGAAGGTGGCTGGCGTATTCGACACACAGACAACGATAATGCTCCCCAGGGGCGAGAGATTCATTGGAGTCAGAGTTTCATTTGGTGGCTGATGATCACTGGCAAGGTGCATTCGCTGGCCACTGGCTTGCCTCTCCCTGCGTCAATGGAGGCGGTCACCCCGTTTGCCAACACGCTGTTCTTGATTCCCATCCTACTGATACTTCCCATGTTGGCTTATCGTTTTTTTGGCACAATGGCCGGGGTCTCTGTTGGTCTTGGTTTTTTTGGAATTTATCTGCTTTACGAGCTCTTCATCCTGGGATACCCGGACCACCATGGTCTCGCAGCACTCTCTGCGATGTGCTGTTCGCTGTTTGTACTGTTTGGAGGAGCGGGTTGGGTCTCAAGGGAATCTGAGTCTTCATCGACCCCAAATCGAGCATTTACAACCTTGGCAACGTCACGGCGTTGGTTCATCGCGAGCGGGATTGCCGGGGCTGTTGGGCTCTGGATTAGCGCGGCGACCATCGTGCCTGTGTTTGTTGGCATCGGGCTTGGATCGCTGGCAGGGTGGTTGCTTCTTGGGCGTGCCAATACCTCGAATGCAAGCGCACATTGGGCACCAGAACTCTGGCGGGTTTGGGGGATCACCGGGGCTCTCGGCTCACTGTTTTTCTACATTTTGGAATATTTCCCCAACCATCTCGGCATGCGCCTTGAGGTGAATCACCCCTTGTATGCCATCGCCTGGTTTTGTGCAGGAGATATCCTTGCGCGGCTGGGAACGTGGCGGGTGACTGGGGCGAAACCATGGGCCTCCTCGCAAGGACGTCTTTTCCTTTCGCTCCTTGGGATTTGTTTGCTCCCGTTGCTTATCAAACTTGCGCCAGAACGATTTTTCCATGTCTCCGATCCGTTTTTGTGGGCTCTTCATAAGGATTACATTCATGAATTCCGGAATGTGATTGGGCGAATCAATGACCTCGATTTGCGGGGAAGTCTCATCATTTTGAATGTGATTCCGCTGCTGACATTTGTGATTCTTCGTCTTCTCTTCGCCAAATCTCTCTCGACACCATGGAAAAACCTTCTTCTCGTGGGTATTGGGCCGGCACTGACCTTAACCCTCCTTGGCGCTCTCCAGGTCCGATGGCTGGGGATCGCGGATGCCCTCTGGCTGGTGGCCCTTGCGGCGACTTGGGGTGCCATTGCCTCCCTGCGCCATCTTCACAAATTCCGCATTTGGGAAAAGCTGGTCATGGCTGCACTCATGCTGCTGGTCTTTTTACCCCACCCTGTCACCACAGGATTGTTTCTCGTTGAGGTCTCTGGAAAAAAGCCCAACATCGGAGCTGGTTCCGCGTTTATGGTTCTTGTGCGAGACACAGCGCAAACCCTGCGCCGCATGAATGGCGATCGGCCCATGCGGGTCCTGAGCGGGCCAACCACATCGACTTGGCTCTCATTCTATGGTGGCATGCAAACAGTAGGCACCCTCTATTGGGAAAACATCGAGGGACTCAAAGCCTCCGCCTCCATCTACGCCGCCAAAACAGAAGATGAAGCCCTCGAAAAGTTAAAAAGCCGGGGCATCACGCATGTGGTGATTTTCTCCATCGATGAATTTTCGGCTCCCTATATCCGTCTTGCAAGGGGCCTCCCCGCTGGTGCGGAACCCAAGGATGCCTTTGCCGATGCGGTGCTTTTTGGACATTCCTTCCCAAGGTGGGTCACCCCCATCCACTACGCAATGCATGATCAGTTCAAAAACGAGTGGGTAGCCATCCTGGAGATCAAACCAGATCAGACCGAAGCAGAGGCCCGCCTTGGCATTGGGCGATTTTTTGCCTCGCGGGGGGACATGAAGTCTGCCCGTACGGAATTCATGGAGGCCGTGAAAATTGATCCCGACCTCAGCGACGCACACCTCGAACTCGCAGGATTTCTTTATTTGTCAGACGAACTCATGCCAGCGCGCATCCACTTTGGCAAAGGTCTCGAAGGCAAAACCAACGAGCAGATCGCTGAAGCCTGCTTCACCATCGCAAGTTATTGCCAACTTGCCGGACGTCATCGCGGGGCCATCGAGGTTCTTCGACGCGGCCTCGAAGCAGATCCTGATGCTCCCAGTACCCGCAACCTCCTCGCCTGGCTCCTGGCCACAACAAAAGATGACTCCTTGAGGAACCCTGAGGAGGCACTGAACCTTGCCATCAACAATTTTGGATTTATCTCCACATCCGCGTTCACAAACACCCTGGCAGCCGCTCAGGCCGCATCTGGGAAATTCGACAAGGCCATCGTTTCCGCCAAAGCTGCCATCGTGGTCGCAGAGGAAGCAGGGGAGCCAGAGTCCACTCTCAACGCCTACAAAAAGCGTCTCGAACTATATCAGGCCGGCAAGCCATACGTGGAATAGCAGGGACCACCCTGCCCAGGGATTCGCCAAACTGGCACAAGCGCGGGGCCTGTTTTGTGCCGAATGTAACGAAATTGTAACATTTAGTGAGTAGCCAACCCCACGGCTTTCCAACAATCTACTGCTTGTAAGGGCGGTGCTGTATCGGCTGCTCGAGCACAATGCGCCACCAGGCGGCTCTGAATGGACTGATGGTCAGAGGCTCAAAAAACCAAAACACCAAAAAGCAAAACACACAAAACAATGAAATCACGACAGCACCAAATTCTTGGTCTGATAGCAGTAGCCGCTGCGGGACTCGTCCCGCTCAGCTCCGCTCAGGCTCAGAATGCAGGATACAATCAAAATCTTGATCTGGTATTTTTCCTCCAGAGCAATAATCCGGCCTTCAGCACAAATATCGTCACGATTGCTGCTGGCAACCTCAGCACAATCCGTGACCAGCGGGGAACCAGTGCCTACTCCGTCCTTGCGACCGATAGCTTTGGAACATTCCTTGAACAAGGCAGCGTTTATGGAGCGAACTGGTTCGAAAGCATCAACCTTTATGGTGGTGCCTTTGCAACTCGGGGCGATTCTAGCTTCACAAATAATCAGTTCGGAACGACTGGAGATTCCAATCGGACTGTGTATTTCACTCAAGCGCGAGGAAATAATACGGGGGCGGGAACTGCTGCTTCAAGCCCAAGTGGACTTGTTAATAACGCTGTTCTAGGCCAAACCACAGCATCAATGACTGTGGTGCAGAACGAGTTCGAAACATCCAGCACATCCTCGCCATTCTCTGAACCAGCGGGTGACAGCACATTGGACGACCAAGCTCCCATCGGAGGCATTCAGTTCGCCAACCAAGCCGGAGTGGGGAACTTCTTCTCAACTCCATTCACCTTTGGTGGTGAGAGCAATGTGATCCTGGTTCTTGACCTGTATCGTATGGCACCATCAGGTACATTCACCGCTGGCCTCACACCTCCTCTAAACACAGCCCTCACACCCTTGTTTGTGGGCAATGTGGTCTTAAAAAGCACAGGCGAAATCGGATTACTGACCGTTCCTGAGCCCACCACAGCCACCATGATTGCTCTTGCAGTCGGCGCTCTTGCTCTTCGCAATCGTCGCCGTTCAAACTCCTAAAATTCAAAGACCTATCTAGATCAACCTAAAAGTAAAAACATACCTAACTTATATTATGAAAAACTCTCTTATCCTCAGCAGCGTTGCTGCTCTCACCATGGCTGTCTCGGCCCAAGCCCAGACAGTTGTTGACATCACCGGTGCCACGGCGTTCCGCCAGGGTGCCACAGCCACTATCAATGCCATCTTTAATGCCGGCGGACCATTTATCTCCATTCACAACGGTGGACTCAATGGTGGAAGTCTCCAGGCATGGCGTGGAAATTTTGGAAACCTGACCAACCTGACCATTCGCACACGCTGGAATGGCTCCACGGAAGGTCTTCGCGCCGTATTCCAACCCAACCAAACCATTGATGGGTTGCCAACCAATCCTTCGTTTTTTGTCACAACCTCTCTCGATGCCTTCTCTCCTACGGCTGGTGGAAACAATGCCGGAGTGGATACAGGGGGCGGAAACACGGCTGCTGACGTGGCAGAATTGTCATTCTCAGACGTTCGCAAGGAGGCCACTCCGATTCCGGGCGCTTCTGCAGGTGGTGCCGTGGGGGTTGTCACCTTCACAATGGTTGCGAACAAGACCTGGCGCGATGACCCTCGCACCGCAAATATCACCAACGTAACCAGTCAGCAATTCCGCACGTTGTTCTCACAGGGCAGTGTTCCTCTGTCCTATTTCACGGGCAACACAGCAGATACAGACATGGTCTACGCCAGTGGTCGGAACGATGGTTCTGGAACCCGTACAACCTATCTCGCGGAAACCGGTTATGGTGCCAATCAGCTTGTGAAGCAATACGTCGGTTATGATCGCTCCAACAGCACTGTGCTTCCAAGCATTCTTCTAGTGCCTCGTGATGGTGGCTTTGGAATTAACACGACCGGTGGCCTTGTCGCGACAGCAACAAACCGCTCCACTGTTTGGGGTCAGAACGTTGATGGCAATGGTGGTTATGTGAGCGGTGGCGACCTGCGTGTGGATTTCCGCAAAACCACGGAAAACACATCAGTTCTTGCTGTTGATGACCAAGGCCAGAATATCACCAATGGTGACATTCAAGAACTTGCCCCACCAGCAAAATTATTCCTGCTATCATGGCTCTCAACCGCCGATGCAGCAAACGCATCCCAAGGAAACACGCTGGCAGTGATCCTTGGTTATGAAGGCGTTCGTTTGGATGACCTTGCAGCGTTTGGCAATTCAACAAACTCAACGCTTTCAGCTGCTGACAAAATCAAAGTCACAACCGGACGCTACTCTGCTTGGAGCAACCAACAGCTGCTCTACTCACCAGGAAATGCCACGGTTGCGACAGTATTCAACTTCATCTCTGGAAATGTTGCTGCCAACATCGGTTCGGCTGGTATTCCTAGCAATGAGATGACTGGTAATGGAACTTCACGCACTGCGGATGGCGGCATTATCAGCAAGTTCTAATTCAAATTCAACCCATCTAAACGAAGCTGGCACCAAGATTACTTGGTGCCAGTTTTCTTTTGGGGTATTCTGATTCTCAATTTATGAATGTTAATAGTTACGCAACGATTGCCTTATTCGGTGCCTTGGGAATTGTGGGCACATTATTGATACTGAATCAACAGTCGTCAAATCCTTCCGCAAGTGAAGACATCACCCATGGCGCTCAGCAGACTCTGCAAGACCTCGCTGTTTTCAAGGAACCTGGAGTCACAGCGATTTCTGAATCACCGAAGGATGAACCTGCGAACAAAACCTGGACAGAGTTCTCCGATTCCTCAGAGCCTGATTCCCCGTCGAGGCTGAGTCCCATCGCGGTTCCAGAATCTTCCCCTCCAGCCAACTCAACTGCCCTTGCACATCCGAACATAGGCTCGAGCGCTGGATCTCCACAAGAAGCTACAAATCGATCCCGGCAGCCAGCAACTTCATTTCAACTCTCGCAGTCAGGAACCTCTCAGGCTGGTTCTGAGCAGGAGATCATTATTGAGGAAGAGATTCTCCTTCCAGGTGATGAAAAAATACCACTCGTTTTGGTGCCCTCCTCAACACCTGTGAGCCCTGCTCTTGCAACGGCAATGGAGGCCATAGCAGATAACTACCTCGATAATCTTGAGCAGGAACTAGCGACCCAATCCCCGAGTGCCGAGGCACCTGCTGGCCGAGCGACACCTTCCGCTTCAAGTCGTTTGGCAAATGATGAACTCCGCGGTATCGTTGGCTACCAGGAAGCAGACCGTATCGCACTTGATGCGTACATCCAGAACCAACAGTAGGTCTGGGTTATTGAGAGGAAACAAACGATTTGACGAACAGCGTCTGGCATTTGCCGCCCTTGGATTGCCACCATAGCGTTCCTTCTATCATTCCTGAAGATCCGTTCCATCCGTGGTCAAGGGATTAGTGATTCTCTGGCTGATGCGGGAATCCTTCAACCTGAATCTTGGGATCGAGGCAAAAAATGGTAACGAATTGCGGCCTTTAACTCAATGGCCCGTTTGTGGAAGGAATCACCGGCGGGTATCTTCCCTGCCAACTCGTACGCTTTCGAATAATCCAAGCGATCATAATAATCCAAAGCTCGGAAATAAAGTGCCTCTCCACGGGTTTGTCCCTGCTCCACCTGAAAGAGGTGAATGTATTCTCCTGCGAGCCCGAACTCTTTGGGAATTTGGTAGGTCAGTGGGCGCATCCAGTCCGGAGGGTCTGCTTCTCCCCTGAGAACACGATCGAGAAATCCTTTTGTTGGTCCATCACTGGAAAGGAATTGCGGAAGGGAGCCGTCCGTCGACGAGAATTGATCCCAGGATGGAAGGAGAAGGTGGGTGATTCCCGCAGACTCCACGAGCCTTTTTGCGTCAGACTCTTCTGGGACCGTGAACATCTCAGCTGCTCGTTTGAGTCCCTCGAGATTTTCCCAATACAATGTCCCAATCACTTTATGATTTCCATAAAAGGCAAGCTCCGTGGAGGCAGAAGGAGTGGAAAGCACCGTAGCAGGTTTGCCTCCTCTCGCGTCCAACAGACGGTGCGAGACGTCGCGAAGAAGGATCACCTGAAGCCATTCTTTAGGGAAGGATCCGCCATTCCAAATCATCCGTGATTCCTGCATCACCCGGTTGAGCGGAAATAAGAAAAATGACAAAATGCAAGTGACGCCCACGATGCCCTTAAGCAGCCATGAAGGTTTCTCAGTTGATAAAACAATAACCCGCAGAATCATCCCGGCTGCAACAATCCATAACGCCATCGAACTCACGAGCCAGCGTTGTTGAACAATGGCCATGCCAAAAAAGAGGGCCGCCACCAAAACCGGGAAGACCACAGCAAAAACAAGGTCAATCTTTTTCCTAATCAGGATCATGGATGCCACCACGGCCGCAGGCCAGAAAAACACCTCAAGCCAGGCGACCACGGTGCCATGACGCAGCAGAGCAGGAATTAACCCCTGAAATTCCACGATATGCCGATGATGCAATTCGACCAGGAAGGGATCCCTGACAAGAAACGCCGATGGGATACATAATATGACAAGGAGAGGAGCGGCACAGACGGCCAGTGCAAGGCACAGCCTTGCGACATCAGCACGGCCCTCAAAAAACCTCCCGCCATTTCGTTGATGAAGCAAACGATAAAGCAGCCACCCCCCACCAGCCCAGGCAAAACCATACAGTGGGTGATTCACTTCCGATCTCAGGCCAAGGTGGGAAGGAAAATACTCAAGGAGATAGAAGCCGACGGAAAGTGATCCTCCCACCATTCCCCACCGCTTCCATAGGAGTGGGTTTGGCATTTTTACACCGAACAATGGGCCAAGCATTCCAAGGCAGAGTGATGTGACCCCCATCATTGCAAGAAGCGGCAGGGTGGAGGATGCACTCAGCCAGAGCCCGACAGCGCCACAAATAGCCGAAAAATCCACCATGCCCTTCCCTTGCTCTGAAAATCGAGGGTGGGCTTTATCTGCTGTGTTGGAATTTGGGGTCCGTGAGGAAGATCCCAAACCAACGATTGACAATGCCAATACAGAAAGGGCACCAAAAATTGCCACCAGCCCATGGTGGTCGGTCTCACCCACGCGGAAAGCCTGAAATATTGTGACATTGGTGCCAAGCGCCACAAGCAGGAAGCATGACGTAAGCGGGTCCAGAAAACGCAAGATCCCCAGCCAGCAGACTGCCAGTGAGAACAAAAGCAGCAACGGGCCGACCCAAAGGGAAACCCATTCGGTGGACGAGGCAGAGCTTAGCTTTCCAAGACCTGCCAGGATCCATATCAGCGGAGAACTCCAGTGAACGTCTCTCCCGTGGGGAGCGTTGTCTTGCTCTGTGGTCCGCACCCGTGCGGGCTTCCCGTCCCCCAATGTGTCAGCATGGAGAATCCACCATCTCGAATCCATGGAGGACTGAGGAAGAACAACCGTCCTTCTTCCGGTGGCATTGGGGTGGCGTGAGGTTGCGGGTACATCTGAGATGGAGAAATTGGTGGCGCGGTTGATGTTTTGGGCACGAAACATGCCATCCGTGACCGCAAGACCCAGAACCCACAGCGCAGCAAGCAACACGCTCAACCGGGGAGGAAAGTAGCAGCGATTCTTTCTCAAATTCCCATTCTTCTGGAAGCCAGGCAGCCTCACGCCTGGGGATTATCCCTCGCCTCCTCCATAACCAAGAACCTCGACTTCAATTTCGGAGGGAGTTTCCTCTTCGGGTGTTGGCGTGGGTTGGGCCTGGTTCGCGAGAGAGTTCGCAGCAGCCGTTGTGGCCCCCGTGGAGGAACTTGCTGAACTAAGCCCACCAATATTTGGTGCAGCCACGGTGGGTGCCGACGGTACACCGGTGCTCGTCCCGCCGGCGGAAACGTTGTCCGCATTTAATACCTCGGTGGCTGCCAGTGTGATATCGCCAGTAGCTCGGATGCCCGCATCGCCCGCATCAATGGCACCGCCGGGGGCAATCAGGAACACGCTTCCTGGCTCGATCCCGGCGACTGATGCCAATACGCCAATTCCACCCCCCGTGGCCAATCCTCCAAGGTCCGCGAGGACCTCGCCGCTTGTCGCATCAATGGATACACGGGTGGGAGGAGCGCTGACAACGGTCTTTGCTGCCGTGCCCGCAGCGATGTCTCCCTCCGAGGACCAGATTGTCAGGTCCCCGCCCCGCAGCGTAAACACGCGAGTTGCCCCAATGTCCAAGTCACCTTGTAGAAAAATATCAATCGAGCCGCCTGCATCGGTCACGATGCCAGGTGGGATATCTGAGGGTGTGGGCAGGTTGGCGGCCATTGTAAGCCCGCCACCTGGCGCCGCAATGGTGATCGGTCCGCCACTGAGCGTGCGTATATTTCGGGTGCGGGTCTGGATATCGCCAGAGAACTCCTTGCCAAGGCTGTCCCAGGGGCTATAGCCGTAGCGGGATGGAGTCACGGCCGTGGCACTCGCTGAGGTGGGGAAGAGTGTGCGAATGGCATCAAACCCGGTCTGATACGAACCTGTCTCAGCCTGTTCTGTGGCGGCCTGTCTCAGGATGGCGTAGAAAAGGTCCAGTGAGACGATGGCCTGTTGCTCGGCGGTGAGTTCCTCAAAATCGTCCAGCCTGTCCTGAATGTCTTGGGATAGGCCCGGCACTACCACCCCTCCTTCAATATAGTCGGCAATAAAGCTGTCAAAATCCAGCACACTGTCACGCAGGCCCGCAGCCGCCCCTCCATTGATGCCGCCAACACCTGCCAGCACAACCAGTCTTGCGCCCTCGGCCGGGAGGAACGGATTTCTTCGCCGTCCAATGCTCGTGATGCCAGCACCCGTCCCGTCACCAAATGGCTCGGAGGAACCCAGATCGATATTGCGCCCCGCAAGGACCTCCAAGGCTCCCGGGCCATTGATCTGAATATCTCCCTGCAGAGCCGTGGTGGTTGTGCCATCTGTCCGAAACCGGGCTTCAGCAAGCAGGATGTTTGCTCCAGATTGCGCCTCATTGCGGAGAATGGAATTTTCCTGGAAGGGAATCAAATCCCGACCGGCAGACACAATGGACACGCTTTCCTCATTGATATTCTGAAGGTAAAAGGAAATGTCTGTGATGTCGCGACCAGCAAAAATTTGTGTGGCTTTTGGCGTGAACAACGTCAACCCCGAGATGTCTCCAGTGCCAGCATAAATCTTCACAGGCTCGGTATCATTCAAATGCAGGATGTTGGGATCATGGCGCGGTCTCTGCCGATTGATCCCCGCCTCAAATCCAATGAAGGAGCCGGATTCCCCGAAGGCATTGGAAAATGTGCTAAGGAAACCAAAGCCTGTGTTGATGAGGGCCGCAGTGGTTCGGTTGGTTGCAAATGCTGCGGAGGGGGAGGTGATTCCAAAAAGTGAGGAAGGAGCGGCGTCAGAGACATTTATCAAGCCAGTCACATAGGCAACCTGACCGGATGCCAGAATGCCGGCGGGGTTGATAGAGTTCACAGCGCCACTTGCTAGCAACTCAAGCTGGCCATTGGGCGAGGGGGTTAGGTTCATGGTTCCCACGGTGTTGATATTGCCGGAAAACGCCGTCGATTTGAGTGTCGCCGGCATGATGGATGTCACCAAATCGAACTCAGCAACACCTGTCTCCGCCAAGCGCAACCAGGGTTGATAAAATGAAGATGTCTGGATTGCGCTTTGAGGAGGTGAGCTGGAGCCGGTGAATGCATATCGGTTTTGTTGCTGGAGCCAATACCACAACGGATTCACGGTGTCGCCGGTCGGAGTCACAACGGACATTCTGTGGGTGATGTCCCCTTGCAGGGAACTAACCGAGACCGAGGAGTCCGCAGAGTAAGTACTAAAGTAGGTCTTGTGCCAGAACCGATTGTTTAATCCCTGTGGAAGGAGGAAGGTATTAGCAACAGGACCAAGAAGCACATCCCCAAAGGCTGAGACATCAAAGGACGCCTTGCCGGCAAAGAGTGTTGTTGGAAGGAAAAGCAATGGGTCAGTGAAGCTTGGGCTGGATGGGCTTTGCAAATAACCAAAGGAGGGCGATCTGGCCTCATTGGTTTTGATTTCGCCTCCAGCTTTCAGAATTCCATTTCCACGCTCCACATAATAAAGGCCTCCATCAATGTTATTGCCTGCAACGACAGAGATATCCCCGCCTCCCAGCTCAAGAAGCAGGTCAGCATTGGGAGCGATATTCACCGATGCATTTCTTCCCGACATTCTGGCATTGGTGGGAGCCACGACATCAACGTTTTCGATGTTGCCACCAGCCCTCAGGTTGATATCGCCTCCTCCCAAGGTTCCAATCCCTTGAAAGAAGTTGCTATAATCAATCCACCAGGCCGTTGAGGCAGCGACATCGTTGATCTGAGAGTTGTCGGTAGGGTTGATTGCACCAAAAAGTCCCGTCTCAGGATCCACATAGCCGCGGCGATACAGCCAATTGTTCGGAAGCTGACGTGAGGAATCCAGCACGATTTGATCATTTATTCTTTGATAGCGTCCAACATCCTCACCAGCTTGGATGGAGATTTGTCCACCGGCCATTGCAAACTGGGCGATTCGGCGTGGACCAGTAACTCCTTCAAGTCCGGCAGTCCCGCCCGTGGCTGTAGGGCCATAGATCTGCTGCACTGTGCCCAAAGCCCCTTGGTTCACCTGTGCCGCACCAAAGCTCGGCGTTTCGGGAATTCTGAAATCATTGATCCCAAAAAGGTTTTGAGGCTGGGGGATTCTTACTCCTGCTGTGTAGATGGTGGCGAACTGATTTCTCAATTGCACATCCTTCGCTGCGTTCACATCGATGAAGCCGGTGCCCGTGCGAATGACTTCAAAACGTGTTCCTGTATCCGTGGTTGTTGTCGAGATGCGGATCGAGTTGGCTGTGGTGCCGGAGTCTCCCGTTGCGGCTGCCGCTCCGGATGTGGAACTGTTTGGTACCGGATTGTTAAAAAACTCCCCGACAAACAATGAGCCCGAAGCGGTGGAAGAGGAAACGCCTCCCGAAGAGGCCGAAGCCAAATCGGCGCCGGCTGTGATATTGAAGGACCAGCTTTGCAGGTTGATCGGACGAAACAGGGCACCGGAACCGTTCAGATCGATTGTTTGCAAAGTGGCGAGCCACTGGGTCGAGTGGCCGCTAGCAGCAGCTGACCCGACTGGCGTGAATCCATCGCTGAGTGTGTTATTGATGTAGACGTCTCTTGCCGCACGCAAGGTTAGGACGCCCGGGGCACGTTTGCTCCCATACCGGAAATTCGAGAGGTCCCAGTCTGCTGTGGTGCGTGCCTCAACGCTGGCGCTGCCATTGGTGTTGGAAGTTCCCAAAATGAGGTCACCGTTGGTATTGATAATCTCCACACCGGGAGCAACCACGAGGATGGGATCAAGGGCCGCATTCACCGTTCCACCTAGCAGCCTGTTGTTATTGGCTGCTTCAAACGCCGTAATATAAGCATTGCCGTCTGTATTGATCTGATTGCGCAGCGCAATATTCATAACACCACCCTGCGCAGTCCGGTCATAAATGCGATAACCCTCAACCAGAATCGAGGACGCCTCCGTGATGGTTCCGAGAATTTTGCTTACAGCCACGTCGTTCCCGCCGACCTGCGGAGCACGAATGTGGAGGGTTCCGCGGAATTGACCGCGAAAGGCGCTGCTTGTCGGGTCGGTGAAATCTCCATTGGCCATGGAGGTGGCCCCCTGCTGATATGCCGCAACCGAAAGGTCAATTTTCGAACCTGCCTGGATGTCCACCAGCCCTGGGCCGGCAAAACCCAACGTGGAAGCACCCCCCTCAAGATAGACTTCGCCCCCTTTTCCGGCATTGGAGAATTCCTCCGCTGCCACTGTCAGCAAGGATCCGTTTTGCAGAGTGAGATTGTTTTTTGCAATAAGAGAAATTCTGCCTCCCGTCACCCCGCTGGCATCGATCACCCCTGTGACAGCGATGCTCCCGGCATCAGCACTCAGCTCAAAATGCCTTGAGGTGTGAGTTCCAGCAACAATGAGGTCGCCGCTCCGGACTCTTACCTGTCTGCGCTCGCTGAATCCGCCACTGTTCAGGAGGTCACGTAGAAGGTCGAAGGAGGCAATCGAGCCGGCATCCAAAAGGAAGCTGCCTCCCAGGGCTTCGCTTCCCGCCTGCCCATCGAAGCTACCCAGGGCGGTGAAAGCTCCCTGGCTCGCCATAATTTCTATGGTCCCCGCATCTCCTCCGCCAGGATGTGCCGAAACCAAGACCTCACTTGTTTCGAAGAGAGTGATTCCTCCCTGCATGGAGTTGAGCACAATTTCCCCACCATCGGTGTAGCGAATGGTGTCATAAAAACTCACCGCGGTTCCAGAGACATCCAGAATGCCCCCCACCGAGATATTCCCTGCCGGGCCCGTGGCCAATATGCTCAACCGACCCGATGGCAGCAGGATGTCAGAGTTCGCTGTGACAGCGCTGCCAGTGATGGACAAGATGCCTCCCAGCGAAGGAGTCAATGTGGAGCTTCCTACTTTGTTGAGTGTGACTGTGCCTCCAGCCGCCAGGCTATGCTCAGCACTTTGCGATGTTGTCAGAACAGGCGAGTTCGCCACAAAATCACGCTCCACAGTCAAACGTCCCTCCCCACTGAAAAGGATTCCCCCTTCTGCATTCACAACAACCTCGCCAAACTTCGAGATTCTGGTCGCTCCGGCCCCGACTTCGAAGATGGGGGAATTAAAGATCAGAGAACCGGATGTGGGGGCGGCCGAGGGGGGTGGCGCCGCGATGTCTCGTGGATTGGAGAGAACCGTTCGTCCTGCGTTGAACACGATCAAGTCCGCCCCCTGATTGAACCCCCGGAGTTCCCCGGTCTGGAGGGTCAGATTTTCGAGCGCAGGGGTTCCGAAGACCCCGGGACCATAGAGGTCGATGGTGCTCTGATACGAGATCAAGCTCAGGCCGGATATCTCTTGAATCTGCTGTAGGATATCGCCAGATAATGCCAACTGCGGGGTGATCAACTGCCCGATGAGCGGAGTGGGTCCATCAAGGAGCAAGGCGATTTGGCCTGCACCAAACGTGAGAAACTCCACTTCAAGATCGACAGTTGGGCTCAGGTCGAATCCATAGCTCGAATCCAGCACGACGCTTGTTCCTTGTAGAACTGCGGAGTCCCCAATTTGAAGAAGAGGGTTTACGTTGGAGGTGACTCCGCTTCGGAGGATGCCTGCGTCTGAATCGCCCGCCACGCGGACAGCTGCGCCATCACCTATGATCTGATAAGTTCCACCTGCACCCGCTGCATTTTGGTTGGACAGGATCTGTGAGCCAGGCGCTAAAACGAGCGTGCGGGTGGCCACGAGGGCGATGTCCGAACCTGTGAGCGGCGTGCTGGCATTATCCACGGAGATATTTTGGGACCTCACGGCCACAAATTCGCCCTCTGGGGTTGTGTACCTTACGCCGCCAATGACCAGGCTTCCCGCATGGAATCCGCTCAGCGTTCCGGCATTCAGGATGACTGATCCCGAGCCAGTGACACCGTCTCCCACAATCGAAATATCCTCAAAGCTGCTGATGTCGATTCTGGAACTTCGGCCTCCAGTCGCTGCTCCCGAAAGAACCCCACCGGAAAGACTCAATCCCGTGTTTCCATGGAAAAGAAGATATCCGGAATCCCGAGGCAGTAATTGGGCAGAGTCTAAATTTAAACGCACAGCCGCATCCGTGAGGAAGGCACTCAAATCATAAACTTCATAATCCGCCCGTCCCGAGAGCACCTCCGGCGAAAGAATCTCATACAAACCTCGCAACCCTGACTGGCGAGTCGGCTGATTGAAGGCATTCAGCCGGTAACCTGTCGTAAATATAGCGCCTTCCTCCACCGCGTATGTTCCCAATGGACCTGACCCCACAAAGTAGCTGTTTGAGGTCGAGACATTAAGACCCTGGTTTCTATCAGATGCCTGGGGGGTGATCAGATAAGCACCAGGTAAAAGAGCGTAGCGGCTTGGAAGAAGCGTGAAGGTTCCGCTGCCGAGGCCGCTGCCCGCATCAAGATAGATTTGGTCGCCCACATTCAAATTCGAGGACACATACCCTGGATTACGGCTGAGCTGCTGAGAGGCGATTGGACCGGTGTTAAATGGCGCGTAGGGGGCAAATCGTGATGTATAACCCGGCACAACTGCAAAGGACTTTGGAACCAGCGTCCAAAATCTGCTGATATCGGGCGTGGGACTCTGCGAAATCGGAAAATCTGTGGGTCGAATTGTCCTTCGTGCCGAGAATGTCCTGCCTCCAAAACTCACCAGGTCACCAGTGGCATAGGTGAATGTCGGCGACCAATTCGTTGTGGTTTCTCCCAAAAAATCCACGGGGCCAGTGATTCCCCCGAGCCACCGGTAGGCAAACAAATCCCCGCCACCCCGAATATCAATCACAGAACCTGCCTCGGTTGTGACTGTATCGCCAGTGATGAAAATATTCTTGGTAGGCAGACCGGATGCGGTCACGTCAACCCCTCGGGGATCAATGATGCTCGACCCATCGAAGCTGAATCCGTAGGGGATAAGAAGGGGGGTGTTCGATCCAAAATCAATCCCTGCAACCGAAGTGATGCTTCCGCTTTGAAGAACAACTGATGTAGCCAGCGGTGTCGGGATGGCATTTCGAACCGCACGGTTTTGGGGAAGGTCCATCTCTGGCGTTGAGAGGTCGAGGTCCTGACCATCATATCCAAGAGAAATGGAACCAAATGGAGCAAGAAGAACTCCCCCCTGGTAAATGTTTGTCGCAAGCAAACGAAGCGACCCGCCCGCAGAAAGCGGAGCCTGTGCGCTGCCGCTGCGGCGGATGGTGATTGAGCCTGTTGAGCCGGGAGGGTCATAGGCAAATATGCCAAAATCTGAGAGTGTGGTGGGATAGATTTGCGCTGCGGTGAGGGTCAGGTCGCCCATGATATTGAGGGTGCCATTTCCACGAATGTCCCCACCAGGGGCCGCAAATGTGGCCGAGCCAATGCCTTTGAGAACAAGGGTGCCCACATCAATCAACTGAGCGGATAGATTCAAAACTCCAGATCCTGTTTCGGGAGCCACAGCCTCCGGGCTCTGGACTCCAAACAGACTTTGCTCGAATGGAATATAGGGATTGGTTTGTTCTTCTGTGGGGTTGAACGGGGCCTGGAAGGCCTGGCCGATTGCAATGTATTGAGCCGTCAGGTTCACCGTGGCATCCGCACGTATCACGCCTCCCGTTGCCACTCGAAGAGATCCCCGAGCGGCAATTGAAACAGGGCCACGAAATTCCACATTACCGCCACGCGCAAATTCCGAACTGCCCTGGTCAACACCTAGCTCCAGGGAATCGAAGCCTCCTGAAAGAAAACGGTTGGCTGCAAAATATCCCAAAGGCGCAACGATCACGCCAGAGCCATCCCTAACTGGAAGCCCGACCCCTGAGGGTGTCGCACCAGGAATCGTCAAAGCGCCTTGCGTCACAACCAGATTGATATCGCTTCCCAATTGATTCGGTTCTGTCGTGTATCCCCGCCCGGAGGATATGGAAAGCGTTCCCCCAAGTGCCGTGGGACCGCCAGCAGAGCCAAGAAGCGTGGCATCCGAGAAAAGCATCTCTCCGCCTTGAAAGATCAAAGTGCCTCCATTGCTTTCTGCTTGCACCACCACCGTCCTTAAAAAGTAAGGCAGGCTATTAATGCCAGAGTTAAGTGGCACCCGGGTCTCTTGTCCGATGGCTAGGCGAGAAGGGTGCACGTCGAATTGTGCAGTTGTTCCAGAGACATCCAGCAGGGCTCCGGCTGCTGCCACAATATTTCCAGAGACAGAGATCGTCCCGCCATCATAGAGGGTTCCCACCCTTCGCCCGAAAGGATCTGATTGGTAAACGGCAACCCCCTTTGTGGAAATCACCGCCTGTGGGCCGATAAACACAGTGGGTCGCAGGAATGGAACGGGATCAGAGGCACTGAGAGGAAACGAATTGGCTCCTGCAATATTGATTAGACCGCCTGGCGCAATGAGTGATCCCAACACTTCAATCGTCGATCCATTAATTTCGATTTCTCCACCGGGCTCAACAATGACTCTGGTTCCGGCACCAAACCTGATGTCGCCGCGCGCAAGAAGAACATCCCCGGGATCCCCAAAGGGAATGAGTTCCTGAATCTCAAAGTCGTTGCGAGTGTCCTCTGCATAGAAACCAAGAGAAACCGGCGGTCGCTCTCCCAAAGGACGAATAACTCTCCGCAAACCGGCCTGTTGACCACGACCTGGAAAGGGGGCATAGGCCAATCCTTCGACCCTTGGCGCAATGACCGTTCCATCCGCGATATAGACGGCCGGGAGGTAAGGGGTTGGTGCGTCCGGATCTGATGATTGTGGCCCTCCCGTTCCACCGATTCCCGTCAGATTAAATCGAGAAAATCCGCCCTGGTTGAAAAACTCCGGAGTGACATGAAAGGTGGAGGAGTGGAGCGGTGAGCCACCAACTTGAATCAATGGAGCCTTGATGGAAAGGATGGCTCCCGTGCCACCCGAATATCCAAGCAACTGGCCTTCCAGAGTCAGCTTCCCGCCCAGCACTGAACCGTATTCGGGGTCCTGACCCGCTTCCACAGTAATGGAGCCTCCGTCGCCATACACATATTCGTCGCCGCGGGTGCTAACCACCAATCCGCCCGAGGCATCAAGGACGGCACCTCTTGGCGCATTCACATTGTAGGCGACAAGGCTAATGTCGCCACCATATCCAATAGCTGGCAGCGGATTCGAAAGCCTTGGTGAGGTATAACGGTCATCAACAATAAGACCTGATACATTTAGACGTGTGTTGCTGGTGAGAGAGATCGTTCCGTTTCTGGGATTGATTGAGGGGATGTCCGGGAAAATTCCAAGCGCCACATCAATGGCCGTTTGATACCGAGGCAGGTTGTATGCTGTGAAATCAAGCACTCCCCCGCGCGCTTCCAGAGAGCCACCGATAACAACATTCCTGGCCTGCACAATTAAAGAGCCGTCTGAAGGAAGAGTGATTTCCGAGCCATTGACAACCTCAAAGTCGCCTTCACTGTTATCAATTCGAAGGGAGCCAAAACCGGTGCTCTCAAAAAAATCCGCTCCCAGTGTGAAGAGTGCTTGGCGGTCGGAAGGAACCGGGTTTCCGCCCTCCACAAATGGATTTCCTCCGCTGCCTCTGGACAATCCCCCGAGGAGAATGGATGGGGGCGTTGGCGATTGGGTGAATACGGCAGCCACATTGGAGTTCAAGGGGATCACTTCGATCTGTGAGGTAAAGCTGAGGTTGAGCGAGGAATATGCTGGAAGCTCACTCGAAATGTTGCTGGCTCGGAGCTGTCGCGGTCCAATGACAACATCTCCGGAGAGTTCGCCATCTAATGCCAGCGCTGGCGCGGTGATCGTGAGCGAGCCACCGTCTGCTCCTTGAATGTATTGCCTCTGCGTGTAAGTGCCCAGTGGCGCAAGGGGATTCCTGAACGTGTTGCTAATTCCCCATTTTTGAGAAACTTCAGCTGTCGTTCCGTCATAAATCGCATCATATGTCCGATCCGGAGTTGCGTCAGCGATATCAATGATGTGGCGCCCCTGATAAAGCAGGCGCGTCGTTTGCACTTCACCTCCCTCGTTCACAAAATACCCTCCTGAAACATCAATGATCGATCCCGGCTGGGCCAAGATTCCAGAACCAGCCCTTAAGAGAGCTGACCCCGCATTTGCAGTGAGCTGAGCTGCTGTTTTTTGAAGAATATCCTGAAAGCCTGATGCATCCCCCAATGGGGTTCCAACCCAGTTTCTGCCGTAGTAGGTTCCAGTTCGGCGAGCATCAATGGTGAGAGTGATACCTCGGAGGTCGCCGGTTCTTTGGAGAGGGGACACCGACAGCTCATTTCCACGGAGCTGCACTTCAAGAATGCTGTTTGAAAGTGGGACAAAAACACCTACTGAGCCGGAAACATCAATGAGTGAGCCTCGGTCCAGATAAATTTGGCCCCCGGAGAACAAAAAGTCGGGTGCTGTTCTAACTCCGTTTGAGGGAACAGCCCGCCAGTTGCCAGCGGCAATGGCAATATCCGCGCCTGGAGCCAGGATGGTGGCATTTGCTCCCAAGAAGATATCGCGACCCTGAATGTTAATTTGTGAATTGATCGAGAGTCTGTTGAACTCCGAGACAGAGGTTTCTGGGCTTGCGTAATCTGGTAGGATCCGTGTGACGCTTCCTGCACCCAGGAAGACTCTTCCAGTCTGGGTGTTTAGAAAGGGGATGCTGTTGGCCTCAGCAGTAAAATTAGACGCCGGTACGGCCCCATAGTTTGCCAAAAGGTCGATTCGGCTGTTCAGATTGACAGTTGTCAGACCATCAATCCCTCCGTTTTGTGAAACCTGACTTCCCACCATCATCAAGCTCCCCCTGGGAATGGACACCAAACCGGAGTTCAGAACGGATCCTGCATAGTTGCCCACATTGCCAACATAGGCATCAAGACCGCGTAGACTGGGATCATCGTTCCCTGTGCGGGCATCAGTGATTCTGCCGGGAATCTGCGGGAAAGATTGACTATGCACTGCAAGCCCCACCTGAAGCCCCGCTGCGAGGATGACTTGTCCTGATGGAGCGGAGAGTTGACCGCGGTTTGAAACATTTGCTCCAACAAGAAGAATCCGGCCCCCGCTTCCCTCAGCCGATGTGCTGGTTTGAATCAAAGCCCCCACGTCCACGGTCACATTTCCATACTGGCCACTGGCTGGAGGGGGGGGGGGAGTGAATTCATTTTGAGGGGTTGTTGAAAACAAGAACTCTGCACTTCCGGCTGTGAGGTTAACAATCCCTGCGGAGACGAGGTTGCTGTTGATTGGCAGTGTGGATGCTGTGAATGAGCGGGCTTCAACCCGGGCACCGGACTCAATGCGAATCCCGTTCTGGTTGATCACATAGGCCTGACCTCCGGCACGGATGCTGCCTGCGATTCGGGAGGGGGTGTTTCCGACGACTTGATTGAAGGCGATCCATTTGCCGATGTCGGTTCCTCCAGCGGATTGGTCGAAATTCAGGGTGGTGAGGCCGCCGACGTTGAAGGATTCCCAGAAGAGTTGGGCTTGGGCCTCGGTTTGGACAATGTTGACCACGTTGCCGCGCTGGGTGGGCAGGTTGGCCCCAACCCAGCCGGAGGGGTTGGCCACTTGGAGGCCACCGATGATCAGGCCATTGGGGATGTTGGAGGAGGAGTTGGGCGGGGAGACATTCCGCAGGGATTGGATCACCTGGGTGGTGCGGGCCAGCCGATCATCGGCGTTGCGTTTTGCGATGGCAGCAGCCTCGGCTCCGGAGTTGGCCCGGGCGGTTGTGTTGCGGCGGGCCGGGTCGGCGGTTGCACCGCCGCGCAGGATGTCTCCTGCCAGTGCGCCGGTGCCCAAGGGGATGATCGCCATCAACGCCGGCAGGAGCCGACTGATCATTCCTCTCGGAAAAAGCTCAGCAAAAGAGCCCCCCTTCATTGCGACGAGGGAAGCTTTCGGTTTTAACTGGACTGTGAATTTCAAGAAGAGAAGAGAGTTTCTTAACCGCCATGAGCCCACCCACAGGTTCGGAAAGCCCCAAGGTCATGGCTCACAAATCCTCCTCTGCGTGCGGCCCTCATGAGGCCATTTGTCCTGCGGACAATTGGGAGTTTCGGTCAGAACCTGACTCCTTCAAAGCGTTGGATTGTTACAGATTCGTCACAATCCGGGTTCATTCCGCCAGAGCCTAGGGCTGGTTTGGGCTTTTTGGCATTCTAAATAATCCTGCCAGGCTTTGCTTAAGGACATCTCATTCCAAGGATTGCTTCTGGCTCAACCCCAATGCCATGGTCGATTCTCCAATCAGCTCTCATCCCGGAAATCACTCTTGATGAGGAATACGTAAGGAGAGCTTGACAACGGTTGCGTCTGCCATACCCTGATGTTGTTTTACGATTCGGTTCACTTCCCCCCAAATAACAAATGACCAAACTCCTTCTTGTGGTTTTTTTGACGCGGTGGGTCACAGGATTGATTCGCGCAACTGGTGTTTTTGTGATCGTAACGGGAATCTTTGGATTTCCCTTGGCTGCGTCAGCAGTTGTGGACCTGAACAGCAATGGGTTTGGGGATGTTTGGGAGGAAAAGTATGATGCGGTGGGATTGGCGCCCGATGGAGATAATGACTTTGACGGGCAGACAAATTTGGACGAAAGCCTTTCGGGCACAGATCCGCGGGATCCGGGTTCGTCCTTGGTGATTTCTGAAACGTTGGTTGCCGGCGGGAATGTGACGGTCAAGTGGTCATCCCAACGTGGCAAAGCCTACCGTGTGCTTTCGGCGACGGACTTGGTTTTGGCGGATTGGGGTCCGGTAAGCACGTTTCGAAAGGCGGATGAAGCCACGATGGAAGAGGATCTGTTGGGCTTGGCACCGGAGAACGGACGTCGATTTTTTCGAGTGGTGGCGAAGGATGAGGATGCCGACAGCGATGGCATTCCTGATTGGGATGAGAATCAGCTTCCGGGATTTGATCCCTTGATTGCACAAAGTGCGCAAACCGGAATTGACGACCTTCAGACTCTGACAGCGATCCTTGCCGGGGCAGCTAACACGTTGAATGTTTCCGCAGCAATTTCCCCGGCGATCGAAAAAGAGGCGGTGGACGGTAAATTCCGAATCACCCGCACCGGGGGGCTGAAGGAGATGGCCATTCGCTTTTCGTTGACGGGAAGTTCAAATTCCCAAAGAGGCTCAGCTTCTCCCGCAGATTATGAGTTGCGTGATTCGGGCGGAGCCATCATCACCAGCCCGGTGACTCTGCCGTTCGGCGTGGGTTTTGTGGATGTGTTTGTCCGACCGGTGTTGGATGCCATCATTGAGACCCCTGAGATTTTAACTCTCACTGTTGATGTGGATGAGGCTTACTCGATCGGTGGTCCGGCAAATGCCGAGGTGACGATTAGTGATGCCGCCAATGTGGCCGCGAATGAACGTCTATTCGTGGCTTATCTTGTGCCAACCAGCGGGAGTTCTGCTACCGGACTCGCGACCGTGCGCTTGCAGGGAGACAATGGATCAGGCGTAGTGAGCCTCAGCTTCAGCAGTCTGACAAGTCCGCAGACCACGGCCATTTTGCAGCTTGGGAATGGAGGAGCCGGGGCTTATGTGAAAGGCCTTCCCGGCGGGCAGGTGGCAAACAACCTCTGGACCATTAAAGCTGCTGGCTTCCTCCCCACGGACCAAGAAATGTTGGATGCCCTTTTTTCAGGAGATGTTTCCGCTGTGGTGAATACGAGCAACTTTTTGGAAGGGGAGATTCGTGGAAATTTTGTGCTGTCCACAGGAACCACAGAACCACCAGTCCCGGGGGATCCGCCCGCCTACGAAACGCTCACTGGCGAGGCCCTCAAACGTGACGTCGCCCGTTTTCTTACTCAGGCCACTTTCGGGCCGAAGGAGTCGGAAATCAGCGCGCTCGTTCAGCAGATCGAAGTGGACCATGCTGGTGATCGGATTGCCGGGTGCCGGGCTTGGATCCAAAGCCAGTTTGCTTTGGATCAGACCTCTCTCGAAGCCTACACGCGGGCCGCGGACACTCAGGAATTTTCGATCCGTGGCACCGATCCAGTCAATTATGCCAGCCAAACAGGGGGTTCTCCAGGGATCTCCAACCGCCGCCGAGCTTGGTGGGTGGTTTCCGTCGGAGCCCACGATCAACTGCGGCAGCGTATGGCATTTGCCCTCAGCGAAATCTTTGTCGTTTCCGAAAAAACCACGGAGATCAACAATCGTCATTACGCCTTGGCCAATTACTACGACCAGCTGGGAGCTTACGGAAACGGCAATTTCCGCGACCTTTTGGAGTTTGTGAGCAAGAGCCCTCTCATGGGTTTTTATCTAAGTCATTTAAAGAATCAAAAGGCCATCTACAATCCGACCACAGGTGAAGTGATTGTCAGTCCTGATGAAAACTACGCCCGCGAAGTCATGCAGTTGTTTTCCATCGGCTTGGTGACCTTGCATGCGGATGGGACGCTAAAACTCGATGGAAATGGACTGCCCATTCCGACCTACACCAATGCTGACATCACCGAGTTGGCCAGGGTGTTCACAGGGTGGAGTTTCAGTCGTCGGCATGGAAGCAAAGCCGAGAGCTTTCCCGAGGAGGAAAACACAAAATTCACGCAGACCAGTGGACCCCAATTTTTTCAGGCCACCTACCTGAACCCCATGAAGAATTTTCCAGATTATCATGACACCGGCGCCAAGACCGTGCTTGGTCAGGCAATTCCTGCCGACTTGGATGGCGAGGCCGACTTGGATGCGGCTTTGAATATTCTCTTTAACCACGACAACGTGGGACCATTCATCAGCAGGTTGCTCATTCAAAGGTTTGTCACTTCCACTCCGAGTTCGGGGTATTTGTATCGGGTGACTCAGAAGTTTGAAAATGATGGAACCGGGGTTCGTGGAAACCTTGGAGCGGTTGTGGAAGCAATATTATTAGACGCCGAGGCCCGAAATCTTGACGTTTCCGAGTATGTGGGATTCGGCAAACAGAAGGAGCCCATTGTCCGCTACGTGCAGTTGCTCCGGGCCTTTGGGGCCGCCTCCCAGCTCCCCTTGGCTGACCTTTCGGCCCATGGTTTGCCTGCGGAACAACTCAATAATTACCCTGATGGCGTCACTCGATTCCGCTACACAAACAGCGATGCCGCGCTTGGCCAAAGCCCCCAGGCTTCACCCACGGTCTTTAATTGGTTTCAGCAGGGATACAGCCCCGGCGGAGCCATCACGGAAGCCGGGTTGGTGGCTCCGGAAATGCAGCTGACCAACGAAACGCAGGTCGTGGTTTCAATCAACTTTAGCAACACGCTTTTGACAACGACGACTGGGCAGACGGGGAGCACTCTGATTGGTTCCACCTCCGTCATGGACGATGTGCGTGTGGATCGGGTGCCATGGCAAGACCTCTACACGGCTGAAATTGCAGGAGGCAAAACCCCCACCGAAGCCATCACCACGCTCGTTGACCGCCTGGATTCACTTCTCATGGCCGGTCGGCTGAAAATCAAGTATGCCGACGCCCCCCTGCCGAATCCGCGTGCGAGTATCATTGATGGCGCCGTTCGCCTGAGCACAACCTCCACCACAGATCGAATCATCAATGTCCTTTACCTCATGAGCAGCAGCCCGGAATTCCTGCATCAGAAATAATCCAACCCCATGAAAAAATCCAACGACCGCGAACTCTTCATGAACCGGAGGGCCTTTCTCCGTCAGTCGTCCTGCGCG
>JBGTAR010000291.1:0-3016 GCA_041749815.1 Terrimicrobiaceae bacterium | reverse complement strand
TTATTCGCTTCGTGGCCTCTTCATGCCAAACGAAACCCTTTGGAAAATTCCTGAAGCCACTTCCACCGCAGAGCTTTTTGCCGCAGCAAGGATTGAATTGGAAGCGGAAGGTTGGAGGATCGATAAAGATCAACCCCGGGGGGATGGCATACACATCTTCCGTGCGTTTCGGGAGGATGGTTCAGAGGAGTTTGAAATTTTTCCAGCCCGTGGGGACCTGAATATGGAGCAGTCCGACACCGCGCCCCAGAATCTCAGATACACGAAGCGACTCACCGCCAAAGATCAGCAAGCTCTCCTCGCAAAATTTATTGATTCCGGGCTCGCAACCGCCGGGCAACTCACGCCTTTTGTGAATCTGATCGGTTTGGACCATGCCGCAAAGGCGATGTCACTGCTCGATCAATCTTACGCACCAGGCGCAATCGCCTACCTGCGCCTCTGGAAACAGCTTCACCGCAACGAAGAAATTCCTGATGAGATCATGCGGAGGGTCTTTTGGCTCAATGCCTCGCAGGCCCCTCACCCGCGTTTTGATCAAGTCTTGGAGAAGGCTGGCTTCGAGATTTCTGAGGAGCGGCTCGATGGAATGGGTTGGTGGGATCCCGCTCTTCTTGTCTCCATGGGGTGGATCGATCTCGACACGGACCCGTTGCCGATGGAACGAACGGCGAAAACTCCCTCCACCATCCTCGCTTTCCAGTCCTCATTGCCCATGAAATTTATCTCGGCCTCGTGGGATTGCTCCCCAAACGGAACCCCCGTTTCCCTGAGCACCCAGCAATTCACCTTAGATGTGTCCGGGCGACCCCGATCCTCCAGCAAGAGCAGTTTTCAAATCTCTCCAGACGCAACCATTGGGCGATCATCGACTCTGTCGCCCGATGAGAAGCTTTCTGTTCATTTCGAGGGTCAACGTGCCGGCAATAGCATCACATGGACCGTTAAAACCGAGAAACCGTGATCGGCTGGCCTAATTTTTCAATTCCGGATTTGACCTGAGACCTGGAACGTGGCGGTGTGATATCAAGATGGACACAACCGAGGTTTTGATCGTGGGTGCGGGGCCAGTGGGATTGTCGCTGGCCTTGGAGTGCGCGAGGCACGATGTGGCTTTCCAGATCGTTGATGCCGCTCCCCAACCTTCAGACAAATCCAAGGCGCTGGCCATTTGGAGCGCTGCCCAGGAAACTTTTTCAGCAATGGGCGTCCTTGAGAAAATGCGCAGTGAGGCCTTTCTTCCAGAAGCAGTTCGGTTTTGCACCCCTCGCCGAACGCTCCTGCGCATGCCGACAGGCAAGTTTGTTGATAGCCCCTACCCAGATGTCTTGCTTCTTCCTCAAAGCACCACCGAGCGCATCCTTGGGGAAAAACTGCAGCAATTGGGTCATAGGGTTCTTCGTCCTTTGGAACTGACCGGTATCTCTCAAGACGAACACGGCGTGACCGCAACCCTTCAGAACCCCGAAGGCCAGAAGCAAACGCTCAGGTGTTCCTATCTTGTGGGCTGCGATGGGGCGCACAGTGCAGCGAGGCACCTGGTGGGAGGGGTTTTTGAAGGCAAGGCCGAGCCGGAATGTTTTGTTCTGTGCGATGCCAGGGTCTCAGGAACGACATCCCTTCCCCCCGAGGTCCTGATCTATTTGTCAAAAAACGGGGTGCTTCCCATGTTTCCCATTCGAGAGAATGTCTGGAGGATCATCAGCACACGGGACGAGGCCGCTGGAACAGCCCCTCCGACGCTGGACGAAATGCAGGAACACCTTGACCAACGCGGGCCGGGCGGTCTGATTCTTTCCAATCCGGAGTGGCTGTCCTGCTTCCGTATTAGCGAACGAAAGGTCGAAAATTTTCGAGTTGGAAGGGTTCTTTTGGCGGGTGATGCCGCCCACATTCACAGCCCGGCGGGGGGACAGGGAATGAACACCGGGGTGCAGGATGCCTTCAACCTCGGCTGGAAGCTTGGGCTGATCCTGAGAAAGGACGGGGACCCTGAGGTCCTCCTCAATAGCTATCATGATGAACGGTCACCCGTGGCTCGTCAGGTGATTGCTGAGGCCTCGTTGCGCACGAGACTCGGTGTTCTCACTCAAGGCCCGCTGGCCAGCGTGCGCAACCTCGGCGCCCTCGTTCTTGGGCACTCCGACCGCTTCATCAAAAAATTTGCCGTCAATTTCAGTGGGGTCACAATTTCTTATGGGTCAAGCCCGGCTTTGGGGAGCGGGGAGTCCTGGGATGAAGATTGGCAGACGCATGGGTTCGCAGTCGGCCAACGAATGAGAGATGCCAGCGTGGAAAGTGATGGGCTGCCTGTTCTGTTACTTTCCGAGGTACTTGCCTCCACAAAACACACACTGATCTTATTCTCAGGGGTACGTCCAAATTATCGAGATGCTGATCTCGTGGAGAGTATTCGGCAAGCGGCAGCCGGGTTCTCGAGTCTTCTGGGCACCATTGCCATCTGGCGGGGTGACCATGCCCCTGATGAGTCCTGGCTTTTGGACCCTGATGCCTCGGCTCACAAAAAATTTGGCGCTGAGAACTCTGGGGCCTATTTGATCAGGCCGGATGGCTACATCGCTGAGCGCTCACAGCCAGCAAACTTCAAACCGATTGCGCAGGTGCTGGCAGCCCTGAGATAACGACGCTATCCCCATTTTGGCTTGGTTCTTGAGCAGCCCTGAGCTTCACAAAAACTTTGGTGCCCTGGGATGGCATGCTCTCCGCGTCGATTTCTCCACCATTGAGCAAAACAAACTCCCGGCAGATATCCAGCCCAAGTCCAAAGCCTTTTTCCGATTCCGTGCCGAGGGTGGAATCCATGTCCTGGAGCTTAAAAATTGCAGCCGCTTTTTCTGGAGACATTCCAACCCCAGTGTCTGAAACCGTCAGCACCCAGCGATCATTCTCCCGGGATGCTTCGAAGCTGACCTTGCCCCCGGATGGCGTGAACTTCACGGCATTCGATAACAAGTTGCGAAGCACGGCTTGGGCTTGTGCGGCATCAACCACCACT
>JBGTAR010000290.1:0-17106 GCA_041749815.1 Terrimicrobiaceae bacterium | reverse complement strand
TTGTGGGTGGGAAATGGTGACTTTCCGAAAAAACGGTTGCATTCCAAGCAGTCGTGTCTGATTCTCGGTTCTTAAAGAATTATCACTTATGGCAGACGTCGCAAACAAGTATGCTCAAAATGTTACGGGGAAATTTTATGTTGATGACCAGTGCATCGACTGTGATCTTTGTCGTGAGACCGCCCCAAATAACTTCACACGAGATGACGATGGGGGCCACAGTTATGTCTTCAAACAGGCGGAGACCCCTGAAGAAGAGGCCCAGTGCAAGGAGGCTTTGGAAGGTTGTCCTGTTGAGGCCATCGGCAGCGACGGAGAATAACGCCTGCCGGCACCGGCAGCTTCAGTCATGCGCGTTGAGAGTCTTCGAAAGCTTGTTCTCGAAGATTGGCGCGGTTTGCCAGATGGCAGTGAAAAACCCGATCGCTGCATCACCGTGGGAGATGCTCTCAAAAAGCTCCTTCCCAAGTTGGGGTTGTCGGATTTTCTCAACGAGGAACAGATTCGTTTGGCATGGCGGGAAATCGTCGGTGATTTTCTGGCCTCTCACTCCGCACCAGTTTCAATTCAGCGTGGCGTGTTGATGGTTCAAGTGCTTCAACCCGCCATTCGTTATGAACTGGACCGGACATGGAAGCCGGAGGTGCTGCGCAAATTACGCGCAAAATTTGGTGAGAAAGTGATCCGGGAAGTCAGATTTCGATGATCAAAAATATCCTTCTTGACTGGTCCGGGACGCTGGCAGATGACCTCGGCCCGGTGCTGGTCGCGACCAATGCGATCTTTCGTCATTACGGACGAAGTGACCTCACGCTGGAGGAATTCCGTCAGCATTTCCGTCTCCCTTTTTCCGGTTTCTACGCGGAGCTTCTTCCAGAGGCGACCGAAGAGGGACTTGAGGCCCTCTACGAGAGATTTTTTCATGAATTGAATGATGACGTGGAACTGCTGCCGGGAGCTTTTGATTTTCTGGAATTCTGCAAGGTCACCGGGCGGAGGACCTTCCTTCTGAGTACGATCAAGCCAGCCCACTTTGAACTCCAAGCGGGTCGGCTTGGCGTCAAAGATTTTTTTGAGCACGCGTATGTCGGGATTGCCGACAAGCGGGAAAAGATCCGCGAAATCTTGCATGACCATGACTTGAAGCCTTCGGAGACAATCTTTGTGGGGGACATGGTGCATGACATCGAGACGGCCCGTCATGGGGGCGTGATGGGCGTCGCGGTCCTGACCGGGTTTGATTCCGTCCAAAAACTTCTCCCTGCCAATCCTCCGCTGATTTGTCAGGGGCTGAATGAACTTCGCGCGATTCTCGGTTAGGTAGTTCCTCCCGATGACATGAGCCACCCCCCACGTCAGATCCTGCTTTCCCTTCCTCCGGCCATGGTTGATGCCATTGGGGAGGACAAAAAACGGCCCTTTCCGGAATGGTTTGCGGCCTGTGATCCCCCGGGCCGCAAACTTGGATCGGGCGGTGGAGTTGTTCAGATTTTATTTGAGGATTGGAAGGCCTTTGGACAACCGGGACGGTTTGAAGAGTGGATTGGGGAATTTCCCAAGTTGGTGATGTTGGCTGGTGGGCAAAGCCGCCGCCTGCCAGCCTATGCGCCCAGCGGAAAGATCTTCACGCCCCTGCCGGCTTTGCGCTGGTCACTTGGTCAGAGGATTGATGGAACCCTGCTGGATTTTATGCTGCCAGCCTTTGATGCCGTGATGGAAGTGGCCGGGCAAGATTATCCCCTGATGGTTTGCAGTGGGGACGTGGTGCTGAAATTTCCAGATCGCCTGCCGGAATTCCCCAAGGCCGACGTCCTTGGTTTGGGGATGTGGGTTGCTCCAGAGGCCGCCTCGGATTTTGGAGTGTTTTTTTCCCGCCGCGAATCTCCAGAGGACCTTGCCTTTTTCAAACAGAAGCCCGCACCGGAGACCATTCGTGAACACTCCTCGGACTTTCTCTGCATGGTGGATACCGGGATTTGGCTCCTGGGACCTGCGGCTATCCGAACCCTGTTGGGCAAGTGTGGATGGATTCCGGAAGCCCAGGAATTTGAACAGGGAATGACGGGTGCATACGAAATCTATTCCGGCTTTGGCCCGGCACTCGGAGCGATGCCCACAACTCCTGATCCGCAGATCTCCGGGTTGACTGCGGCGGTGACCCCGCTCACCGGAGCAGAGTTCTATCATCTCGGCACCAGCCGTCAGATGATAGAATCCATCTCAGCCCTGCAAAACAGCCAACTCGATCAACTCCGGAGCAGCCCGATGGATCTCAAGCCCCACCCGGATATTTATGTGTTGAATGCGGATTTTCCATTTCTCACACGAAATGCTTCGAATCACCACATCTGGGTGGAAAACTCCACGCCCTCGCCGAATCTGCAGCTCTCCTCCGAGCATGTGATCACCGGCATTCCCGACGTTTCCTTGGAACTCGAGTTGCCTGCGGGGACCTGCCTCGATATTTCGCCCATGGGAGAGAACGATTTTTGTGTGAGGTGCTATGGGTTTGATGATTCGTTCAGCGGGCCTCTCGGAGATCCTGCGACCCACTGGATTGGGAAAACAGCTCTCCGTTGGTTTGAACGCCGGGGGATGACCCTCACCGATGCAGGCATTGATCCCATGGTGGACATCCAGCGAGCCCCAATTTTTCCGGTTGTTGATCCCAAGGAGCTCACGTCAAAATTCCTCCACTGGTTGATTGCGGACGAGCCCGAAGACGATGTTGACTCTCGGGGAATATTTTTATCGCGCCGTCTTTCCGCGATGCAAATTGCGGAGGAGTGCAATGTGCGCCGCCTTCAGGTCCAAAGGGAAAAATTGATTGGCCTCACGCTGCCGCGGATGAGGGCCAACTCCCGGGTTAATCCTTTTTTTCGATTGGATCTTTTGTCGGCGGCCAGGCTCTACCCTGATGAGAAGTTGCAGGCCATCGAAACAGCCGACCCTTTGGTGGCCGTTCACGATGCCATGTTTCGTGCGGAGGTTCTGCGGCGAGGGGACCCCGGCCAGGCAGCTCAGGCCGAGGCGGAAGCATTTCAAATCTTGGCCCAGGCCATCATTCGGTCCATCCGCCCATTTCTTGGACAACCGGTGCGGTCCACGCTGGAGGATCAAATTGTCTGGGGCCGCAGCCCCGTGCGCCTTGACCTGGCGGGTGGTTGGTCCGACACGCCGCCCTACTGTTTTCAAATGGGTGGGGGCGTTGTGAACCTTGCCGTGGATGTGAATGGCCAGCCTCCGGTTCAAGTGTTTTTGAAGACGGCAGAAAGTCCGATGATCGTTTTGAAGTCCATTGATCTGGGGGTGGAGGCACGAATCACAACTTACGAGGATCTTGGGCGTTTTGCGGAGCCCGGCAGTGGATTTGCCCTGGCGAGAGCGGCCCTTTGTCTGGCGGGCTTTCACCCGGATTTTCAGGAGGGTTTTGGTTTTTCCAGTTTGAGGGAACAGTTGGAAGCCTTTGGAGGAGGTCTGGAAATCTCGCTTTTGGCGGCTGCCCCCAAGGGATCGGGGCTGGGGACAAGCAGCATCCTGGCCGCCACTTTGTTGGGAGCCCTTTCTGATGCCTGCAATTTGGGCTGGGATCATGCCGCGATTGTGAAACTCACGCTCGCCGTCGAGCAGATGCTGACAACCGGTGGAGGCTGGCAGGACCAGGCTGGCGCCATCTATCGGGGAATCAAGTTTATCGAAACCACTCCGGGGCTTTCGCAGCAGGTGTCGCTGCGGTGGTTGCCGGATCATCTCTTCGACTCCTCCAACAGCCTTGCCTCCGCAAGGTTATATTATACGGGAATCACCCGCATGGCTTCCGGCATCCTGAGGGAAATTGTGAGGGGAATGTTTCTCAATTCGCACAAACACCTTTCCGTGGTTGGGGATATTCGTCGAAATGCCGATGTGACCTTTGAGGCACTGTCGCATGGGCGATGGAATGAGGTTTCCGAAGCGGTCGCGAGGAGCTGGCAATTGAACTGCCGTCTTGATGCAGGAACCAATCCACCCCCCATTGCGGACATCTTTCGCCGAACGGCGGATTTTACATCCGGGGCCAAGCTCCTCGGAGCGGGAGGAGGGGGATACGCCCTCTTTCTCGCCAAAGATGAAGAATCTGCCAGGCGCCTTCAGTCCGAATTGGAGTCCTCACCGCCCAATCCCATGGCCCGCTTTGTGAATTTTTCTGTTTCCCACCTCGGCTTGCAAATCACGCGCAGTTGATTTTTTCCCCTTGAGTGTCGGAGGGACTCCCTCCATCTTTTCCCACCCATGCATGATTTTATTTATCAGGACGGACGGCTGGTTTGCGAAGGTGTTGACCTCGAAACACTGGCGGATGAGGTCGGAACCCCGGCGTATGTTTATTCATCGTCAACGATTCTGAACAACTATCGCCGGATGGATGCGGCTTTTGCGGGGTTGGACCACATGATTTGTTACGCGATGAAAGCAAACTCCAACATTGCCGTTCTGGATCTTCTTGCCAAGGAAGGGGCCGGTTTTGACATTGTGAGCGGAGGGGAGCTTTTTCGTGTTCTTACGGCTGGAGGAAGGGCCGCAAAAACCACCTTTGCGGGAGTTGGAAAAACGGAAGCCGAGATAGAAACCGCACTTCGAGAAGGCGTGTATTGCCTGAATGTGGAAAGCGAAGCCGAGTTGGAGCGCATTGAAAAAGTGGCGGAGCGTCTGGGATGCCGGGCACCGGTTGCCGTCCGGGTGAACCCTGATGTTGATGCCGGAACCCATGAGTTTATTTCCACCGGCAAGAGCAAAAACAAGTTTGGCATAGGAATTGACCGGGCTGAGGCTGTTTATGAAAAAGCCGCGCAGTGCCCCCATTTGCAGCTCAAAGGCGTACAAACCCACATTGGTTCCCAAATTTTGGATCCAGCTCCCTTTGCTGAGGCGGTTTCCAAGCTTCTGCCATTGGTGAACAAACTGAAGGACACTTATGGGATTGAGTTTTTCAGCGTGGGGGGCGGCGTGGGAATTTGTTATGACGAAGCCCTTGCCAGCGGACGTCCCGACTGGTGGCAGGAATCGGGAACCTCGCCGCGGTTCACTCCCGAGCAATACGCCTCGGCCATTGTTCCTCTGCTTGCGCCTCTGGGCTTGAAGATTCTTTTTGAGCCGGGTCGCTCGATGGTCGGGAATTCCGGTGTTCTCCTCTCAACTGTCGAATACCTCAAAGAAACCCCCAAAAAGACGTTTGTGATCGTTGACGCAGCCATGGGCGACCTCATTCGTCCGGCTCTTTATGATGGTTTCCACGAAATCGTTCCGCTCAAGGAATCTGCAACCGACACCCGCCACAAGGTGGACGTCGTGGGCCCTGTGTGCGAAAGCGGGGACTTTTTGGCCAAGGACCGCGACTTGCCGCCATTGCTCCCGGGTGACCGGATCGCCGTGATGAGCGTGGGCGCCTATGGAGCGGTCATGGGCTCAACCTACAATTCCCGTCCTCTTGCTCCCGAGGTTCTTGTGAGGGGCGACGAGTTCCATGTCATCAGAAAGCGCCAAACCCCGGCTGACCTTATTGCGAGGGAATCGATTCCCAACAGCTAAATCTGCCAGTCGGAAACATGGTCGCAGATCTCTAGAAAATCCTCCCATCTGGGATTGAGTTGAGAATCCTTTTTTTTAAGGGCCTCGAGCGTCAGTTTGGAAACTTTTTGGGCCGAGTCCCGGAGGTGTCGGCTCAGCTTGCTTTCATGCCAACCCCATAATTCTGCAAGTTCCCGCTGGCTGATGCCGTGGGTGTGCACCAGCCGAAGAAGCACCACCTCCTCGGGATCAACGTGATTCATGGCCTCCTGGATCGCTTCAATCAAGAGGGTACGAAGAATTTTGTCTGAGGGGTCATCAAGCCGGGACTCCGTCATTTCAGCATCCTTCTCGAGCTTTGCCATGGTTCGAAAATGCAGGGAGGCTCTTCTCTTTTGGGAGATCCATCGGTTGAGAGCAATGACCGAAAGCCAGCTTCGGAGGCAGGATTGACCATTATAGCGGGAAAAAATCGGAGGTTTGACCCCATCTCCCACCACGCAATCTGCCAAGAGGGGAGGGACAATGTCTTCCGTCTCGAAGATGGTGGCGCCGTGTTTAAGCAAAAAGGCCCTCAGGAAGATCGAGAACTCCTCATGAAATCTGGAAATGGCCTGAGTGTCCTCCTCCAGGCACGCCTGTACCCAGTCCAAGTCCTTGGAGAGTTCTTCCTTGGTTACCATTCGATACTCAAAACATTGGTTTGATGATGCTCCCTGATAGGGAACGATCCCGGAGGGGAGCTGCACCACATCACTTAGATGAAGCCGCTTGTGTGGTCCGTGTCGATGCCAAAAAGCTGGTTTTTTGGTTTTTCCTCTGTCGAAAGTTTTTTATTCGCAAATAACTCTGCAATCCTGCATCCCATGATCGTATCTTAAATACAACACATCATGCGCTCCATTTTTCAATTACTGGATACCTATGACACCGAAGTTCTTGGGAGAGAGACCCCAGATCTTCCTGATCATGTCGATCATCTCCTGGACCAATTTGTGCAAGGGCGCTTGGATGAACAGCAACGCCTCGAGGTGTTTGGCCTTCTCAAAGATGAGCCTGCCTGGACTGAGGCTCTGGCTTTTAAGATCAAAAACCGCAACTCCCCGCGGGAAAGCTGACATCTATTTGCAGTTGTCTGCTGGGTGGCTGGTTTCCTTATTTTGCTCCCATGGCGGCCAGCTCACGGAGAGAGGCTTTTGCTTCCAAAGGATCGAGGTCAGGATAGACCGAAAGTAATCTGGCGAGCAGTCCCGTGAGGTGCGCTGCGGCGAAGCTGCTGCCACTCATGACCCGGTGCCCCCCATCTTTCCAAGCCACCCGGCAATTCGAGCCCGGAACTGCAAATTCGATCAAACCATCCCGCAGAGGATGGATGGGGTGAGGGGAGTTATCGCGGGTGGCATCCACTCCAAGCACACTGGTGAAATGGGCGGGCCATTCCGGTTCCTGATGGCTCCCGGAAGCTGCGACCACATGCACGCCAGCTTTCCAAGCTTGGTCGATCCATGTTTTAAAAATGCCCACATGGCCCGGAATCGAACACGCAAAACTGCAATTGAGAATATGGAAGCCACGCTCGATGGCGTCGGTGGCTGCGGCTGACACCAGGGTCGTGCGGGATTTGAGGTTTGGACCAAGAACGCCAAAACTCCCAATCTCAGCTCTGGGGGCCAGGTCCCAAATGATCCCCGCAATGGCTGTGCCATGACCATACAGGTCCCCGCCCGATCCGTTGTTAAACCGGCCATCCTCAGACACCCTGTCACACAGGAGTTTTTTTCCCGCAAACTCCGGATGGGCGATCTCCACACCCGAATCAAGAACGGCGATGTGGATTCCCGTTCCATCCCCACGGGCGATGGCCTCACGCGTCTGCTCGACAGGAATCCTCACAGATCCTCCGTCAGATGAGAACCCAGCGATTCGACCGTTTCGATGACCGTCCTTAGGTCATCGGTGGTGAAGGGTGGGGGATCAGGGATGTTGTCCCCGGCTGCTTTCAAGCGAACACAAGACACAATGCCCAGCACCTCCCCACCTACTCGAACCGGCACGGCAATCATGGAGCATGTCTTCACCCCAAGCTGTTGATCCAATCGAGGATCCTGGCCGGCGTGTTGATACACCTCGTTCTCACATATCGCCTGCCCGGTGATACACACCAGGCTGATCAATCCGGAGGTCAGCGGTTGTTGGAATTTCCCAACAAAATGATTCGCACTCGGCCCCGAGTTCCATTCGGGAATTAGGTTTTCAGAGGCATCGTCAAGCAACCAGACAGTGCCTTCATGGGCACCAATTCTCATAAACAAAGACTGAAGGACCAGCGAGTGCTCTGAAGGCTGGCCGGGCTTATCTGATCTGGCCGCCATGAGTTACCTATCGATTCGACTTATCAAGGCAGAATAGTGATCGGGTGGTTCACCCAATAAGTTTTTCCTCCGGAGTAAAGGTAACCAATAATGGAGACTTCCAAGGACACGGGAACGGGATCCTCTTCATCCTCGACATCAAAAAGTGTGGATGCCAGATGGAAACGTACATTGACAGCTGACGCTTTGGTGACTGTGACATCATTGTCGCCATTGAAGACAGGATCGACAGTGGATATGACAGTGGTGAACCACGAAGTGGCTTCACTCCCATTGTGTGTGACTTGGAAGCTGCTGTTCACTGATGTCACAAATGCTTTGAGCCGGATGGAAATACTGGACGGCAAACTGGAGTCATCTGGAATTTGCAGAATAAGAGTCCCTGTGTCTCCAGACTGCATCAGGTGAGTTGATCTTACAACGCCATCCCCAGCAGTAAGCTGCCATGGGGGACCCGGTTCGCGCTGGAGAGGGATAGAATTTGCATCGAGTGGGTAAAATTTATCGGTCATGACAATGAGTTTGTTATTTCAGCCTGTAGGTTTTTGCAAGCTCAGAAAGCCTGATAAGTGATACTATTTGTGGCAGGTCCAACGATTGTCCGGATTCCATGAGTTGGTCAAAGGTGAGCCCATCCAAATGGGTGCGCCCTCGTTTGGATAACGTTAGAATGCTGGCATTTTCCATAGCATTTGGCTTGATACGTAATCGGCTCATGATGCCCAAGCCTGCGCCGACCAGTCTGGCTGAGTTGGAATAGTCCGAATGGCTGGCAAACAGATGGGAGAGGTTGAGTAAAATGTTGATTGCAGCACTGCGATTGTTCAGGCGAGTGCAGATTTGGAGGGCTTCAAAGGACGTCACCACCGCTTCATTGATTCGGCCCATTACGTAGTAAAAATAACCAAGATTTCCTTTTGTTAGAGCAGCAATCTCATCATTTTCTACTCCATGTAAAACGATCTGACTCCGCTCCAAGGCAAGCTCAGCGTCTGCACGCCGGTCAAGCTTCATTAAGCAAATTCCGAGCGAGTTGAGGCAGCACCCGAGTTTGATTGTGTCTTTCATTTCTTCAAAGAGAACGGCATTGGCTTCGAGTTGCTTGACGGCCTCTTCGAAATCGCCGGTTTCAATGGAAATCAATGAGAGGTTATGCAGAGCAATGCTTGCTCCAACATCCAATCCAAGTTTTTCTGAGAGAACCTGAGAGCGTTTAAAGCAGACGCGGGCTCTTTGCAGGTGACCCAGACGCATGTCGATGAGCCCGGCACTTGAGAGGGCATCGGCGAGGACTCGGTCATCGACATCGTTTTTTTTGCCCGTTGGCCTGACCAGGCGCCGCCGGTGCTGGTGCCCAAGATCACGTGCGTTCCAATAGGGTTCCAACGCAGTCGCCAGTCGAAGCCGGTGGGAGGGGGTTCTGGCGTGATCAAGTGCGGCCAACATATTCTCATGCTCCGAATCCAACAGGAGGAGTGTGGACTCCTTGCGCTGCTCATAAAGCACAGTCTGGGACTGATATGCGATATTCGAAAAAAATTTCCAATGTCGTTGGTAGTGCTCGTCTGCTGAGCCCTCAAGTTTCTCTGATCCGTACTGACGAATCGTCTCCAGCATGAAGAAGCGCAGCCCCTCGAAGCCTTCTCTGGCGGTGATGAGTGCTGAGCTACGTAGATTCTGGATGGCAAAGTGCGTTTCCTTGGGTTCCTCCAGTGCAGCAACGGCCACAGCAGAATCAAGCGTCCACCCGCCACGAAACACGGACAATGCTGAAAAAACCCTTTGGGATCTGGAGGGAAGTGAATCGTAACTCCACCCAATCGTCGCGTGCAGGCTGTGATGGCGGCCCGGGCTCTCTGAGATTTCAAGGTTTTTGACGCTTTTGGATATTTGATCAAGGATCTCGCTTGGGGAGAAGAGGGAGACCTTGACGGCCGCAAGCTCGATGGCCAGAGGAACGCCTTCAAGCACGGAGCAGAGATCTGCAATAGCCTGTCGGTTGGTGATTGTTATGGCAAAGTCCGAATCCGCGGCTTGGGCACGTTCCATAAACAAGCCAACCGAGGGCGATTGGGCCCAATCGTCTGACGGGGTGCTTTTTTTATGCTCGAGGGGTGAAATGCGAAAGCTCTGCTCTCCGGGCAAACCCATTGGAAGGCGCGATGTGGTCAAAAGACAGAGATTTGGGCAAGCTTTTTGGAGACGCCGGACGCGTGCTGAGCCATCCGGTAGCAGGTGCTCAAAGTTGTCCAACAAAAGCAGAGTTGGTGTTTCGTTGAGGGCCTCAACGACCTGAATCTCGGCTGTCACCAGAGGATCCGGCAGGATTCCAAGCGCCTCACGAATGGAATCCATCAGACGGGAAGCTTCGCTGACATCCACCAGTGGCACGTACGCAACAGCATGATCGAATTTCTCCAAATTCTCTCGTGCGAGCTCTAAGGCGAGCCTGGTCTTTCCCATTCCGCCAGGCCCAATCAGGGTGAGGCTTGCGCCTGCGGTCAGTTTGGGTCTCAGTGATTGAAGCTCGGCAGAGCGTCCAAACAATGTTCCCTGTGTCTGTGGCAGATTGTGGGTGCGGGCATGGCTGGCTCGAAGCGGTTTTGGCTCCAGTCCTTCCCGCCAGAGAATCTCATAGAGTGGTTCGCTTTGAGGAAACCCCCTCAACCGATAGGTGCCAAGGCGGCGGACCTGCGATTTTTGAATGGCATCAAAAACACCTGATGAGCAAATGATGCGGCCTCCTGCCCCTGCGGCGCAGAGTCTGGCTGTACGGTGCATGGGCAAACCCCGATATTGGCCGTCACGGAACTGACACATCCCTCTATCGAGCCCCATGCGGACTCGGATACGGATCTCATCTGAAGGCCACTCTTCTGCCTCAAGTTGACTTTGGATCAATGAGGCACAGGACGTCGCATTCTCAGCGACCTCAAATGCAGCATACAAGCCATCGCCGGTTTCCAGGAACTCTTGCCCATGAAATGACAGCAGGGCTGCCCGCATGATCTCAAAATGTCGTGCAAGAACCTGGCGGTAAGCCTCAGGAGTTCTTGAGGCCAAGTCGGTGGAACCCTCAATATCGGTCAGTAAAATGGTGATCACTCCGAAAAACCGATTCCGTTGCAACGTGCTGGAAGAAAGATGGGAGTCCCCACGCGATTCGAGATCCTAAAGTGACCGCCCGGCTCAGGCTGTTGATGGGACTGAGAAGGTCCTCTCATTCACCGACGAGCGACTCTTTTGCGGAAGAACATGACAAAAAGACTCAACCCAGCAAGACCCAGAACTGTGGGCTCTGGGACGGGTGCCACGTCAGCAAAAGTCGTTCCGATGCGGATCTCATCAAAAAGCCACTCCGCTCCTGATGCCCCTGTCAGAACAGCCAGAAATTGCAATTGGGAGAATTCTCCCGTGACAATGTTGTAATCAGTGCTCGTGAATCCTGTGCTGTCAAGAGGCGCCTGGGATCCTGGAGTTGGGTTCACAAAAAGGGTGACCCTTTCGTTGTAGGCCGCAACGCTGGGATCCACTGCAAGAGGGTCGCTTGGATGAACAAATTCGATTTTCACCGCAAGGAAATAGGTGGTTTGTGTCGCGAGTTCCGTATCCGACAGCACCGTTGGCTTGGCAGGCGCGCCGAGCCCCAAACGCGTTTGGCCGGGCAGAAGGCCAATCTGCACAATATTCGCGGAGGTGCTGTTTGGAGCTAAAAATAAATAGCCGTATTGGTTGGCGGAGGTCGTATCGAGGCGCATCAAAAAGCTTGCCCAAAACACGGAACCATCTGCCGCGGGGGTCGTCGTAAAACGTCTGAGATTCTGGCTGCTGGTAGCCGCGCCCGGTGCCGTGCTGAGGAGCGCTCCGCCGCTGCTCGCCAATCCGGAATACGACAGGCCCGGAACAGAAATCTCATCCCGCTCACCCTCCGGATTCGGATTGGTGAAGGACCATGTCCTGCTCGCGGTGCTGCCAAACCCTGTCCCTCCTGCCAAGCCAAAAATCGAGGTGCCATCCGCATAGTCGAATGATTCCTCAACAAAGGGTGCGGCCACTCCCACGTGCGAGATGAGGGCGAATATGTTCAAAGCCAAAATTCCGTGAAGCAGTTTTGTGGTTGGGCTTTTCTGACGTGTTGTGGTTGGTGGTTTGGATTTCATAAATTTTTAATTGGGTTTGTTGTTCAGATCGACTCTTCCCACGTGGAAGTCATAGAAAAGAGCGTTTCGATGGGTGGTATGGCACATCTGCTTTGGAAGGTCCCTGACGGTTGACGTGCCTGCTCGCACGGCGATGAATTCCAATCCATCAGCACATTTGATCGCCCATGTTTGGCTTTGAGCCGGCAAGCCATCAGAGTTCACAATCCTCGCAAGATCAGACAATCGCATCGGCGCCTCATCCTCGATCTTATTTCGATACCCAGAATAGTAACTGTTGGGATATCCGAAGGGCGGAATAAATTCAGAAGACCCCTCAAAATTAACCTCTGTGTTAATGTGCCAAGTTGGGGTGTTGTTCAAGCGCGTGCTGAGACGGCGATTGGCAGGGCAAATCATGACATCGCCCCGTGTTTTCCAGCGATTTTTGATGATTGGCAGGTATGGCTCCAAATACCATGAGATGACGGTGTAGTGATTCCAATATCCGTATTGACTGAAAAGTAGAGGTCCGGGAAGTTGACCATCATGATCGTTGCCATACGCCAGAACGGCCAATCCCATCTGTCTCAAATTGGACGAGCAGATCGCATTTTCCCGGAGATCCCGAAATCGGCCAAACATGGGGAGGGAGAGTGCCGAGAGGCAGGCCAGGATCCCCAGCGAGACGAGAATCTCGACCAGTGACATTCCCACTTTGAGTGTGTCTCCCCTGAACATTCTTAGGATTGGTTAAGAATTTTTTAATCTTTCAACAAGCTTAAAAATTCAATTGTTATTACCTCTCATTAAACGTGATACGTATAAATACGTAGATAAATATTCTTTGCAAATATTTTGAAAGATCGGAAAGTTCACTCGTAATTTGCCTATAATACCCCCTCTCAAACATACACGTCCCCTTTCCGCTGGGTCACCTCCAGAAGTGCCGCAACCGATTGCATTACGTAGACATAACGGCGTTAAAAATATGTTTCATTGGGTGGTGGTTTGCCCGATTTTGTTGGTGGTTTCTGCGGTGGTTCTGATGCTGTGTTGGGTGGGGGTGGGGGTTCTGGAGGTGCGGTGGAGGCTTGAGAAAAAGCGGGCGCTGACGAAACTTTCGAGAGTTTTCCCTTGCGCCGACCGGAATCCTGAGTAAAGGCAGTTGAATGCGTCGGTTTGTTTCTCTCTCCTTAATGGCTGTGTTGGCCGCAGGCACCCTCCAAGCAGCCAGTCCGGTTTTAACTCGGAAGGCCTTGGAGCAGGTGACGGTTGAGAGCATCAATGATGGGATTCCATCTGGCTGGTGCGGAAGAGCGATTCTTTCGATTCTGCGCAAATCAGGACTTGGGGAGGGCTTGAAAGGCGGTAATGGTCAGGATTGGGAACAAATACTTGCCGGTGCTGGGTGGAAGCCGGTGCGTGTGAATTCCCCAAGAAGCGCCCCACTCGGCAGTGTTCTTGTTTATTTGGGAGATAGTCGTTTGGGCAAGAAGCCGCGAGGGACTCCGGGGGGATATCATGGTCATGTGGAGATGGTGGCTCTGGCACCCGGTGGTGGACGGCTTTATGTCGCTGACTGCCCGAGGCCATCGCCAGGGGGGACCGTGCCGGACAATTTCACGGGCAGGGCCTGGGTTCCTCCGAAGACGATGCTGGCCACCGCGCCCCCCATCAATATCCAAGTCGAAACCGTGCTTGAGGAGCGTCTTAAGATGGCGTCTGGTTTTTTTGATCGAGGCACCACGGAGTTGGCGAAGTTGAGTCTCCCCTCCGATGCCAAAGTGGCCACCGAGTGATCCCTACGATCAGGGTTTGAGGAGTGGTTTCCACCAGGCCTCATTGGCGAGGAACCATTGCACCGTGCTGCGGATGCCGGCTTCGAACGTATAGCGCGGCACATATCCAAGTTCGCTTTCCGCTTTAGAGGTGTCGACGGCGTAGCGGCGGTCATGCCCGGCCCGGTCCTTCACAAAGGTGATCAGTGAATCCGTGGGGTGGCCTTTTGAAGCGGGGGCTTCGGGATAGATGGTTTTCCAATGAGGGTTGGCCTCAAATTCCTGATCAAGAATCGAACAGAGCAGGCGGAGCAGATCGATATTTTTCCATTCATTGCGGCCGCCGATGTTATAGGTCTCGCCGATGGTGCCTTTTTGGATGACGAGGTCAATGCCAATGCAATGATCAGACACAAAGAGCCAGTCGCGAATGTTGAGGCCGTCGCCATAGACGGGCAGGGGCAGGCCACGGAGGGCGTTGGTGATGCAGAGCGGGATCAGTTTTTCCGGGAAATGATACGGGCCGTAATTGTTGGAACAATTGCTTGTGGTGGCCCGCAAGCCGTAGGTGTGCACATAGGCGCGAACGAGGTGATCGGAGGCAGCTTTGCTGGCGGAATAGGGAGAGTTGGGGGCGTAGGGGGTGTCCTCGTGGAAGGCAGGATCGTCAGGGTCGAGGGATCCATAGACCTCGTCGGTGGAGATATGATGGAACCGCACATCGGCCCGTCTTGCACATTTAAGCAGGGTGTGGGTGCCGATCACATTGGTTTCCAAAAATGCGTCCGGGCCGGTGATGGAGCGATCCACATGACTCTCTGCGGCAAAATGAACAATGAGTTCGATGGCGTGTTGACGGATCAGGTCATCGACAAGCGACTCGTTCCCGATATCGCCGTGGACAAAGGTCAATCGATCCGAATTGGGTGGCAGGCTAGCCTGATTTCCTGCGTAGGTGAGTGCGTCCAGAACGACGAGATGATCTTGCGGGTGGGCTTCCAGCCAGTAATAGACAAAGTTGGCACCGATGAATCCGGCTCCGCCGGTGATGAGGAGATTCATAATTTTGAATGAAGAAGGTTTTTATTGTGCGTTCGATCCGGGGTTCGAAATGGCATCTTCGAACTCGAGCAACGTGGCTGCAGGTCCCCGGGGATCGCGGAGCAGGGACGTTCCCACCAGGGCCGCATCGAAGCTCTGGCTGACCGAGTGGATGTTGGATGGAGAGAGGCCGCTCTCGGCGATTTTAAGGCAGTGGGCCGGGAGTTTGGCAGCGAGTTCGAAGGCGGAGTAGTCGAGGCTGAAGTCTTTTTCCGAATGACCGAATTTGCCAACAAAGCCGCCATCCGTTTTGAATTTTCGGCTGTTGATGCCCACGATTTTTGCGCCTGAGGGCAGTTGATCAATTTCCTCCAATACGTGAACTTCAAACAGCACCTCCATCCCCAGCTCTCTGGCAAGATCATAAAAACCGGCAAGCCGGGCGGTATCGAGAACATTGGCCATCAGAAGCACGGCGTCTGCCCCAAAAGCCCGGGCCTCGCGAACCTGGTATTCGTCAATGAGGAAATCTTTGCGAAGGAGAGGTTTGGATGAACGGCTGCGCGTGTCGGCGAGTCGGTGGATCGACATTCCGAAATGTGTCTCGTTGGTGAGCACCGAGATGGCACGCACCAGGGGTTGTTCCAGATAAACATCAAGGGCTGCCGCCACGTTCTCCGGCCGCATGGGCCCGACACTTGGCGAGCGTTCTTTGATCTCAGCAATCATTCCAAAACTTCCCCCAAGCGACGCCGCCAAAGATCTCACCGGCGGGGCATCGCCAATCCGCGCGCGAAGATCGGAAGCGGGGCGGGCCAGTTTGGCTGTGGCCAATTCGCGGGCCACATCATCTAGAATGTCATCGAGGATTGTTTTCATGGTTGCGTGGTTCCCATCAGGATTCCGGTTGCTCCTGACCAGCGGATGGAGGGAAGTGTGGTCATCTGAGGACGGTTCCACAAAGCAAAATACTGTCCCGGTTGGGGATCTTTTCCGAAGGCTTCAGTCCGGGTTTTGGTGAGGGGGCCCGCCGATTCAAGCTGCTGAGTCAGCCAGGCTTGGAATTCTTCGATGGCGGCCTTGGTCAGCGGTTTTTTCTCACCGGTTTCGAGTCGCTCGGTTTTCCAGAGGGCACCGGCATCATCGGTCACCCAAAGGCTCACAAGCGGGCTGGCGAAGGAAGATTCGGCCATGAGCGTTCCATCTGCAGCTTTGCTGAGTTCAAGCCGTTCCCGCGATTCAGAAATAGCGGTAAGCGCTTGCGCTTGCGTTGCGCGGCTGCGGAACCAGTCTCCGGACCAAATGTTCCCGTTCAGCGAGAACGAACTCCCGCGGGCGCTGCGTGCTGCGGAGTCTCCCTGCTTTCTCAGATCAATGGGAGCGAGAAACGTCGGCTGCGCGAGCGGAAAGGCATCTGAAATCAGAACCCCGGTTCGCGAGACCTGCTCCTGCCAATGGACCATTTTTTTATCTTCGGGGCGAATCAGTGTGACATCAAAACGTCCCCCCGTGCCCCCAAAACCTTCGCTCAAAACGATGGCCGCGCCCATCAGCAGGCTGGCAAGCAAAGAAATCAATGGAGTTGTCCAAAAGAGCCGATGGCGCCGCCCGGTGGGTGCAAAAACCAGGAAGTTGATTGGTCCGATAATGACGGCAAAAGCGAGGACAAAAGCAATGATGAGCGCGTGGGGGGGGGAGGGTCGCCCGATCTGGCTGGCGAGGTTCCAGTTCCAGGAATAGGAGTTCATCAGATTCCCCAGAGTGGGTCCGGGAAAGGATTTCAGCAGGTCGTGGATTTGTTCTGGGACATTTTCCTGGAAGGGGGTGAGGTGGAGGGATCCTGCTCCGAGTTGACCTTCCTTCGGGAGGTCTGGAGGTGCGGAATCGCCCTCATAAAACAGAGTGAGTGTGCCGCCCTGGGAGATCCAGTCCTTGAGGGCAGCCCGTGGAGCAGGTTCCAGCCCCCGCCATTCGCCCGCATCCAGAAAAATGGTGTCGAAGCCCGCCAGGGCTCGCCAGTCCGTGGGCATGTAGCCCATATCCAGTGGGGTGCCTTCCAAGGAGTCCGATCTTGTGGAATCATAGAGTTCCCTCAGGGCCGCCCAGTGTTTAACCGAAAGGGCCTTGCCCATGCCAACGTAGGCGGTGGGGGTTCGTCCTCCTCCCGAGGAATACTCCGAGGCGGCCCCCGAAGTGACTCCAAACCCGGACACACTGACCGTTAAA
>JBGTAR010000289.1:0-4109 GCA_041749815.1 Terrimicrobiaceae bacterium | reverse complement strand
TGCGAGCAGGAACATCACAGCCAATGTGGTGGCTCCTGGATTCATTGAGACCGATATGACGTCTGTGCTGAGCGAGGAAGTAAAAAAAGGCGCTCTTTCCCAGATCCCCCAATCGCGTATGGGAAGCGGAGAGGACATCGCTGCGGCCGTGGCTTTTTTAGCATCCCCCGAGGCTGCCTATATCACGGGACAGGTCCTTGCCGTGGATGGTGGAATGAGCATGTGATGCGGGGGTGAAGCCTATTGAAGAATTCCAGTGGGTTCGCCCGGGGCTGGCGGTCTGGGGTGGATATGATGCTGCCACAAAAGTGGATTGCTGCTCAACCGCCATCAAAACCAGTGTGGGCCTGCTTGTGATTGACCCAATCCCGCTTTCAGCCCCAGCCATGGAAGAGTTGGGGAAGCCTTCAGCCATTTATCTCACCAGCGGGAATCATCAGCGCGATTCACTCTCATGGAAAACCCGGTTTGGCATTCCTGTCCATGCGCCGGAAAGCTCAAAAACTGAAATTCAAGCCGATCACTGGGTACGTCCCGGCGAGAACCCAGTGATTGGCGCGAAGGTGATCGACCTGCCCGGCGGAGCCACGGGCGAGTCGGCATTGCTCATTGACGATGTGCTGATCGTCGGCGATGCAATCATCAATCTTGATGGTCTGGCGGTTCTCCCAGCCAAATATTGCAACAACCCAAAGGAGTTGACGAGATCCCTCCCCAAGCTGCTTGAGTTGTCCTTCACAACGATCTGTTTTGCCCATGGCTGGCCAATTGTCCGAAATGCAAAGGAGGCGCTGGACCGCTTGCCTCGCATGGCTTCCTGTGCCTCCGCTATCAGGTTCTCAGGCGACGTAATCAGCGACCAGAGATAACGATGCGTTTTCACGCGGGGAAAACAAATAGGAGGGATTAAACCATGAAACTAAAAACAGAAATGAAATTCTACAGGAGGAAACGAAGAGGACGAAGGCTCAGAGGTTTAGGTCGAAATCATGCCTCAATTCTGGGCCGCCTCCTTGGTGAGCAGCAACTTTTCATAACTCCCTGACTCTTCGTTAACTTTGTTTCCTTCTGTTGCACCTATTCGGAGATGCGTCACAGTTCGAACCTGCGCAGTGGGGAGGAGTTGGTATGATGCCTTGATTATTTCCGGTTCAGAGCACGGACGTTCGCGAGCCATGTCACGAGGATCACTGCAAGAAATGCGGCGCTCGTGGCGACCGAAAACTCAGGCTGTTCCGGGAGAAGTCCGAGGGAAACAGCGGCATTGAGCAGACCAACAGCCAAAACATAAAGCCCGGTGAGTCCGAAGAGGATTCTGCCTTGGGGCGATTTGTTGTTGAAGGTGTAGGCAAACGGGAAGGAGATTGCGATGAGGGTCATCCCCACAATAAAGAGAGGTGGTATGTCCAAACCGAGACCTGCCAAAAACAGCGGCAGACCGGCGACGACACCTCCACCAACCACCCACGCCTCGACCTTTTCGGGAGTGCTGAGTGCATGACGCGCAAACTTGTCGAAACTGAGCTGGAGGTTGCCGACAGCCTTGGCGACATGGGCCCAAAGAACAAAGAGAAAATAAAGAACCACCACCAGGAGGGCAAGGGGCTTTGGCAGAACTTTATCCGCAATATTCACGGCAAAAATCAGGCCAATGATGATCAGCCACTGCTTACCCGACGTGAAGCGTTGGAGGAAGAAACAGTAACTTAAGTAAGCCCGGTAAAGCGGCGACCTCGCTCGGAATGCTTCCTTCAACCCCTCTCTGGCCGCCTCATTTCCAGCATCCAAACGCAGGGCTTCAAGGAAATGGGCCTCAGCCGCTTTGTTGTCGCCACGCTGCAGGTCCGTCCAACCTGCGGTGATCCGGGTATCCGGGTCCTCGGGATTTTGACCGAGCATGTAGGAGGTCTGGTCGGAGCTTTCCTGAAGACGGTTTTGAAGCCGCAGGGAATGTGCGAGTTGGTTGGCAGCCGAGGCATTGTCAGGATTGAACTCCAGGGCCTTGCGTGCGGAGGTCTCGGCTTTGGCCCATTCTTTCAGCGAGAGAAAAACAGAAGCCTGGGCGGACCATGCGTAGTCGGAATCCGGTTCGAGCCGGAGAGCCACCTCCACAGATTTCATCGCCTCAGCGGAACGCCGAAGGCCGGCGAGGAGAAGACCACGAAAAGCATGGAAATCCCCGGCCTCGGGCTCAAGGGCCAGTGCCTCATCAATACTTCCCAACGCCTCCTTTTGCCGGTCCTGACGTGCCTGGCAAACCGAAAGAAAATAAAGCGCAGCCGGGTCATTTGGCTCCGCCGCAAGGGATTCCCGAAAATACTTTTCCGCCTCCGGAAAGCGTCCCTGCTCAAGAAAAACCTGCCCGCGCTGGGCTTGTGGGGAAAGACTCATTTCGAAATACCAAGGTATTCGAGGACATCGTTGTAAAAGCCGCCCTGATTCGAATAGAGCGCGTAGTTTTTGGCACTTTCGAACCATGCCTTGGTGGATGGTTTGATCGAAGCCGCGGCTTCCAACAAATCTTTTGTGGAGATCGGCGCGATCTGACCGGACTTCATCGCCTTCGCCAGCCCCCGCTCGACGGCTGCATCAAAGATCGCTTTGAGGTCCGCCCCGGAAAAATCTTTCGTCTTTTTTGCCAAGGCCTGAACGTCCAAGCCGCTGATGGGTTTGCCTTTTGCAAGAACTTCGATGATGGACGCCCGCGCTGGCTCATCAGGGGGCGGCACAAAAATGATACGATCAAATCGCCCGGGGCGGCGGAAGGCCGGGTCAATATGCCATGGGGCATTCGTGGCACCCAGAATAAGCACCCCCTCATTGTCAGAGGCCGTGCCATCCATCTCGGCCAAAAATTGATTAATGAGAGTGCGCCCGGCACTTTTGCGGAGATCGCGGCGGTCGGCGGCCAGGGCATCCACCTCGTCAAAAAACAGAATCGTTGGTGAGTTCTGACGCGCCGCCTCAAAGATGCCGTGCAGATTTTTTTCGCTCTCTCCGATGTAGAGATCCAAAATCTGGTGAATCCCGATACCCAGAAACCCGGCATCAATCTCCCCTGCGGCCGCGCGGCTGATCAGGGTTTTTCCGCATCCGGGAGGCCCGTAGAGCAGCACTCCCCCACCCGCCTTCTTGCCATAGGCTTTGAAAAGGTCGGGATTTTTCAGGGGGTAGAGAATTTTCATCCGGATCTCCTCCTTCACGGATTCCATGCCTCCCACATCACTGAAGGTCACATCCGGTTTCTCCAAATGTTGTTCCTCGAAGTCCGGGGCCTCGTCGCCGGTCGCCTCCCACCCTTCGTTGGTGACACGACCCCTTCGAGCCTCGTCATCCCCGGCAGCCCTGGAGGGCGTTCCCTGGATATACAGTTCCTGCTCCAATCCCACATCCTGATGCCCCCCCGGCAGCTTCAGGGATTTTTCGTAACACTCCAGCGCACGCTCCCGGTGACCCTCCGCCATGAACAAGCGGCTGAGTTGAAGCCACGCATCCGAATTCTTGGGCACGGATTCCACCAGGGCCTCCAACCGCACGATGGCTTCCGAGGTTTTCCCGGATTGATGCAGCGCGCGGGCCAACCCGATTTTTGCCTGCGATTGGGCGGCATCCAGCTCCGCCGCTTTTCGAAAGGCATGAACCGCCTCATCCGGCGCAAACTCCGAAAGGCAGGCTTCACCAAAAAGAATCAATAAGGGCACGTTCTCCGGGGAGAGACGCAGCGCTTCTCTGAGTTGCTCAACTTGTGACATCACAGGAAACCATGACCTGTCACAAAAAATGGGGAAACAAAAAAACTCAAAAGGTTTCACTCATGGGTGTGACCAAGGGGGATAAACATTTTGGATCTTTCAATGATGGCGGTGCCTGGCTATCTTTTGATTAGAAATTGAAGCCAAAAAACATTTTGGATGCCCCCCAACACAAGCCCCAATTTCTCGCCTTTCCAAGGTCCAGCCTCGGCAGGATTCGCCTGGCTGTCCTCATTCTGATTTTACTGGTTGTTGCCATCTTCAGCAAGGCTCAGGTGCTTTTGTATTACGCTCTTTATTCTCCGCAGGAAGGCGACATTGTTTTCCAGTCTCTTCCCAAGGGAGAATTGGTGGATG
>JBGTAR010000288.1:0-5112 GCA_041749815.1 Terrimicrobiaceae bacterium | reverse complement strand
GCAGTCACTGGAAGCTCGTCTTGTCATTTTTGCTGCGCCGGGATAGGTGGGAGGATGTTCCTGAAAAATCTCAGTCTCTTTTTGGCGTTGCGTTATCTGAAGCCGAAACGAACGTTTCTTTCCATCATCACCTTGATTTCCATTGTGGGGGTCATGTTGGGGGTGATGGTTCTGATTCTAGTGATCTCGGTGATGACCGGGTTTGAGCAGGAACTTCAGGAGAAGGTGATTGGATTTGATGCGCATTTGGTGATCGGGAATGGGAGTGTTCTACGGGATTGGGAGGAAGTTGCGGACCAGGCCGGGAAAGTTCCGGGGGTGGTGGGGATTGCCCCCTTTGTGCAGGGTCCGGTGCTGGTGCAGTTCCATGAGCGGCGGATGGCCCCAAAAATCCGAGGCATTGATGCCGGGAAGGAACAGGACGTGATTGATATCCGCAAATTTATTATCGCGGGCGAATACGATTTGGAGGGCGATAAAACAATCCTTGGGTCGGAGTTGGCGGGAATTTTGGGGGCCACCATTGGTGACAAGGTCACAATTTTTTCTCCTGGAAATATCAATAATGTTCTCGAGGAACTTGAGCGTTTGGAGGCCGATGGCACCACGCCCAGTGCACCGGACCTGAAGCAAATGTTGCTTCCCATGGAGCTGGAGGTTTCGGGGATTTTTGAGAGCGGGCGGTATCTCTATGACAGCGAGTTCCTCCTGGTGCCCCTGCACATTGGTCAGGAGATTTATAATCTGGGCCCGGATGTTCACGGGCTGGCGGTCAAAACCGTGGACCCCTTCAAGGCCCTCAAAATCAAGGAGGAGATGAATGCCTTTTTGACCCCACCCACCGCGGCTCTCACATGGATTGACCTGAACAAGCAACTCTTTGATGCGATCCGCATGGAACGTCATGTGATGTTTTTTATTCTCATGTTCATCATCCTGGTTGCGGCCTTCGGCATCATGAACACCCTCATCACAGTCACGGTGCAGAAGACCCGCGAGATCGGAATTCTGAAGGCTCTCGGAGCACGAACACCACAAATTGTCGGAATCTTTTTTGCACAGGGGATTGTGGTTGGGGTTTTTGGGACAGTGGCCGGTTTGCTTTCCGGCATTGCGCTGGTTCAATACCGGAATCAGGTGAGCGACTGGCTCGCGAACACCCTGGGAGTGGAGGTTTTCCCGAGGAGCGTTTATCAATTCAGCGAGATTCCAGCCCAGATTGTGGTCTCGGATGTGGTCCTCATTTGCGTGTGCGCCTTTGTCATCTGCTCGGTTGCTGCGTTGCTACCCGCATGGTTTGCGGCAAGGTTGGAGCCCGTCAAGGCGCTCCGCTACGAATAAGCCCCACCCCCAAGGTCAGGGAGAGTTCATCCTCCGAAACATTCAAGCCATCCGCGCCAACACCATGGGGGTTGCAAATCTCCTTTGATCGAGGCCGTGCGCCATGAGAACCTATTTTTGACGCCTCCATGACCCTGCCATGCAACGGAGCGCCATCCCTACCTGCCAAAGATGAAGCTTCGCGCTGGCGATAGCTACTTCTTAAGGTAGGGCGAGGCAGTCCATTGCCCGCCCATTCTTCTCCTCATGTCACGGCATGCAAAAGAGTAACAATCCCTCACTCAAAATGAACGCCTCCTCCGGAGCAGCGCAGTCACTCCCATGCCAGTCATGAGAAGAAGACCCGTTGCCGGCTCAGGAACGGAAGCCGCATAACTGATAATGTTTTGATGGAGATTGGCAACATTTGGTTGGGGTGTCCAACTGGGGTGGGTTTGAAAGAAAGGCAGAGTCAATCCACCAAAAACGACATTACCCAAACCAATGCTCTTCTCCCCTAAAATGATTCGATTGCTGGAATCCAACAAGATTGTTGTCAGGCCTGTTCCTGTAATATAAGCATGCGAAAAAGAGCTCCCTGTAAAATTGCTACCCACTGGTGTTTCTGGGCCAAGAAAGATGGGATGCGATGGATTTGAAGAGGAACTCCCTGTATTACTACCAGAGCCGGACGCATAGTTAAGAATAACATCAAAACCCAAGCTCATTCCATTTCCCTCATTTGGCGCAGCGTTGATGAGTAATTTGCCACCGGCCGTGACCCATGTGCTGATCAGAGAACTGTTGGTGTTTAGATAAGTTTCAAGTTCATCAGCAGAGCTGTCGCCACCCTCCAAAAAAACAAATGAGTTTGAGGCAGAAAAAACTGTGGCTGGATTTGCGATCTCAAACCTCTGATCCAGCCAATTCCCAGTGCCAAAAACAGCATCCATGGCCGTTTCGTTGCCAAGTAATCCCCAAGGAGCACCAACATTGGAACGCAGATAAACCGGAGCAGCAGGAGAGTCCAGAATGGCAAAGAGAAGAATGCAAACCGTGATCGCGATTTGAACAAAGTGCATCGGCTGGTTGGTGTGTTGGTTCTTCATGGATTTCTTTCGTTGTTTGTTTTGTTAAGAAAATTAATTTTGAAAGCACTTTCTCCGCGTCAACGCCGCGATTCCCAATCCAAGACCGACAAGTAAACCCGCGGTGGGTTCAGGCACGGCCTGACTGCCAGATCCGGTATGTGAGTAACTTGCTCCAGCAACTGTTGCAGGTGTGGCCGTTAATGTCGCTGTGGCCTGGTGGCTCCCGGTGAATGTTGCCAAAATCTGGGCACCAGTCGGATTCCCTGAGCTATCGGGGCTGGCATAGGTGTCCAGATCAAACCCCATCCTGACAAAGTCAGCAGGATCAAAACCTGTGAAACTGATTAATGCGATCTGTTGGCCATCAGTTGTTGCATCCGCCGGCAGCGATATCGTCGCTACACCACTGTTGAGAGCGGTGGACCAACCAGATGAAGCCGTGCCCGGAGGGGTATTTGTCGTGTCAAAGAAAGTGTCATTTGTCAGAGTGATGGAGACCGATGTGATTGCGAATCCGGCACTGGAGGTGTTAACAACTCCGATTCCTCCGTTGGAATTTATCCCGACCGAGAAGCTGACAAACTGAGCATGGAGACTGCCCAAGCTCAGGACTGTCACTGCAATGATGCCAAGGATTGATAGGGCTCTGTGATGTGTTTTCATAGTTTTTTGGGTGTTTTCGGATTTGGTGTTCTCCATCTGATGCGTCAGATTTTGTCTCTTCTCGAAAACAACTACACAAAACCAGTTGCGCTGGGAATCAGGGGAGCCCTGATTTTTATTTCCAGATTTTTCCGAATTTCTAAGCGGATCGAAGCCGTTCGGGGCTTATAAATAAAGGGTCTATGGCCAACGGGCTTCCTGATGAAGCCACGAGATGAGATCATTTTTCCTAAAAATATTTATGACTATTCTGAGTTTCGAATACCTCTTGCAGAAGTTGCAACGTTAGTTGTCTAGTGATCGATATCAGGATCTTTCAGGAAGTGGCGAAGCCTTCTAATTTCAGGGAAATCCAAAAAATGATCTCACCGAGCCACTGAGGCATGGGGAAAGGCATGACTTCCGGCCCCTCGGTGTCTTTGTGCCTCCGTGAGAGAATTCTTCGGCGTCTGATGTCTTGTCAGGGACGAAAACGTTCCGTTTCCCGCGACGTGAGACGACCTGATCAAGCGCAAGGATTTTCCTCCTCACCGTTCAGCATAAAAAATCAGGTGTGGGTCCGCCAGCATCATGCCAAGCGTTTTGAGTCGGCCATTTTTGTGATAGGTGGCGGAGGCCACTCGCGTGATGTCGCCAATGGTTTGGTCAGGGTCCGACACTCTGGTGTCCGTACCATTGTGTCACCGATTGATGGGGACCTTTCTTCCTGGGAACTCAGCGGGCGGCTGTCCACCCACCTTCAAAACGGTCGGCGCGCCAGCGGTTTTCGTCAGCCACCATTCGAAAATCTGCGGAAGTGCCAGTCAGAATGACAACATATCGCCCTTCTTCGGTGTTGAGGTTTGAGGCCACGGAAGCGGAGGAATCGACCAGATAAAGATTGCTGCCCTCGATGCGATATCGTCCCCGGAAGGTGGGAAGGGTCCGGTCGTTTTCAGCATACACCATGTATTGCCCTCCAGGGATAAGACGCAGTTCCATGGAAGGTTCCCCACGGGGACCGGCCTTTCGCCATGTGCCAAGGATGGGAGACCATGAGGGGATTTCCATCTCATAGATCCGCCATTGACCATCCTCAAATCGCCAACGCACTTCCATGGACTCCTCCAAGGCATACCTGGCCGGGGAATTCAGCCGGACCCGGCTGCGGGTTTTGGCTCCGAGATTGTTAGCAAACAGGATTTCAGTTCCTGAGACTTCCATGCGGAAAGGTTCTGCAGCGAGGCTGCGGGCGTAATCGGCGGCACCGCCAAAGCGGGGCATCACAGGAGATTGCAATCTGGCTCCGGCAGCAAAAAACCCGCCCAAGGCGTCATAGGATTGCGCGCTGGTCGCGGCCGCAAACTCTTGCAACCTACGATCCAAGGGAATCACTTCGTCATAGGAAGAGGTCGCGGGGGCTTCCCGGGTGGAACCACAACCTGCGAGAGCAGCAATCATCGCTATTCCCATTCCAAGACGGAGCAGTTGGACCACGCTCCCTACCCCAGATCGGATCGAAGGTGTGGCCTGATTGGCGAAAAAACGGATCAAGGCTCAACAACCGTTCCCGTAGGACGGAAGGCGACCATGTAGGATTTGGGAGGTTGAACCAGGCTGAAGTCGATGAATTCCTGATTGACGGGAGAGATCAGGCTATAACCGCCTTTGCCATCGGGCAACATCACCGTTCCCCACCGATTGCGCGTGACAACCTCTCTTGCGAAAACTCTTTCCGAACGGAGGGTGTGATTGATGAGTTCTGGTTCGGGCTGAGTTGCAACCGCTGCAAGGAAAGCACCACCGGCAAGGAATAAGAAATTCATGGTTTGGGAATTTTTGAAACCCTAACCCCCCCGATGACAATCACGCAAGCCATAATGCGCAGGTTTCTTTGTGTCGGGGCCGGAACAAAACTGGACAGGAACTGTTCAAAACTGGACATGAGACGGAGCAAAGTTGGACATGAGACGGAGCAAAGTTGGACTCTGAGGGGGTGAAGGCCGTTTTACGCTGCCTCGGAGGAGGCCGGAGCGTAGCGTAAGCCGACGGAGAGGCA
>JBGTAR010000287.1:0-13222 GCA_041749815.1 Terrimicrobiaceae bacterium | reverse complement strand
AAAAAACAAACACATGAAAGTTATTTATTCGTCATTAGTGGGGCTGCTTCTTGCAAGTATCGTCCCAGTCCCTTCGATTTACGCAGGCGAGGCTTCTCCCAAATCCTTCCTCACCGATTGGTGGGATGGGAAATATGGCAGTGGAAACTGGTTTGGCGCTCGCGATTCTCTCGAGGACCAGGGCATTGAGTTGAAAGTCAACTGGCGTGCCAACTTTCTGGCGATTGTGGACGGCGGATTGCAACAGCGGGGCGGTTTCGATCAGGAGATCAACTTTGATGCAAATGTGGACGTTGCGAAGCTCATCCAGTGGGAAGCAGTGGATGGTCTGAGTCTGACCGGCAACGTGAGGTGGCGGGAGGCGACTCACAGCGTGAATCAATACTCGGGGACGGACAGCACCTTTCGTCCCAGTGCATTCACAGGAGGGGCTGGTTGGAGATTCCGAAAAGCCTACGCCACGTATGGGACACCGGAGATGTTTGGAGTAAAAAATCTCCTCACGCTGTCGGGGGGGTGGCAGGTTCCAACGGATCTGTTTTTGGTTCAGCCTGAATCGAAGCTTTTTGTGAATCAGTCCATCCGGACGGCCAAAGGCATCAATCCGAATCTGCCATGGGGGGGATCATTTTCGACCTGGGGAGGGTATGTTAAACTTCAACCCACCGCGTGGTTTTATGCGCAGAGTGGGCTCTATTTGGGGTATCCCAATGGGACCGATCCGAGGAATCATGCGCTTTCGTTTGCAGGAAATGCCCAGGATCCCTCGTTCAACGGGATCTATTCGATCTCGGAAATTGGTGTCACACCCAAAATCGGGCCTTCCAAGTTGTCCGGCAAATATGCTGCTGGTTTCATCTACTGGGGAGTCGAAAAGAATGGATATGATGGGGTGCCTTATGATGGGAATTTCCAATTCTACTGGCAGGCTGACCAGCAACTTTATCGGGAATCCTCTCCTGAGGAGCAGCCACTAGCCAAAGGTCCTGCCGATGGAAAAACTGTGACTACTCCCGTGGCCGCAAAAAAGTTAAATCCCCAGGGTTTGTATTTTTTTAGCACCATTAACTTCGCTCCGCCGGTGAACAATCTCATGCCGTTTTATGTCCTCGCAGGATTGGTTTACAAGGGCCTTATTCCCGGACGCGATACCGATCAGACCGGGATTGCCTTTGCCTACGGATCTTACAGTTTCGACGCAGCTCAAGTGGACGAGCGTCGGGGCAATGAACCACGGAGTGACCAAGCCGTGCTTGAAATGGATTACCGGTTTCAAATCAACACCTGGGCCTATGTCCAGCCCACCTTCCAATACATCATCCGCCCCGGGGCGCGCGGACTCGTGGAAAATGACACGATTCTCGGACTCCAACTCGGAGCCAACTTCTAAGGAACGAAATCACACTTAACACAAAACACAAAACCATGAAAAATATTATTCCTGCCGTCCTTCTTTCGGCATCACTCGCTTCGGCCTCCGCGGTCGAAATCCTCAATGTGTCTTATGACCCAACCCGGGAATTTTACGCCGAATTTAATGCGGCTTTTGCCAGGCATTGGAAAGCAACAACCGGCCAGGACGTCAGCGTGAATCAATCACATGGAGGCTCCAGCAAACAGGCTCGGGCTGTTATTGATGGATTGGAAGCTGACGTTGTCACCCTCGCTTTGGCGGCTGATGTGGACGCCCTGCATACGAACGGGGATTTGGTTCCAGCGGATTGGCAGAGCCGTCTGCCGGAAAATAGCGCCCCCTACCAGTCGACTCTGGCATTCCTGGTGCGCAAAGGAAACCCGAAGGATATCAAAGACTGGGATGATCTGATCAAGCCCGGCACGGAGGTCATCACCCCCAATCCCAAAACCTCCGGTGTTGCACGCTGGAATTTTTTGGCGGCCTGGGGGTACGCACTCGAAAAATTCGGCGACTCTGAGAAGGCCAAAGCGTTTATCAAGGCCCTTTACAAGAATGTGCCTGTCCTTGACTCGGGAGCACGTGGGGCCACGACGACATTCGCCGAGCGTGGAATCGGAGATGTGCTTATCAATTGGGAAAATGAACTCCTTCTCATCAAAAAACTGAAGGGAGAAGAGTTTGAGATCGTGGTCCCTTCGGTTAGCATCCTTGCCGAACCAACGGTATCGGTTGTGGACAAAGTCGTGGACAAACGGGGGACGCGTCAGGTGGCAGAAGCTTATCTTGAATTCCTCTACACCCCCGAAGCACAAGAGATCGCCGCAAAACATTTCTTCAGGCCAAGCAACAAGGAGGTGCTCGCCAAACATGCCGCACAGTATCCCGAACTGAAGCTTTTCACGATCAATGATGTCTTCGGCGGATGGACCAAGGCCACCAACGAACACTTTGTGGACGGAGGATCCTTCGATCAAATCTACCAACCCAGCAGATAATCCACATCATCAAATCTCCGTTTCTTAAAACTGAACACTTAAAAATTAGTAACCCATGTCCTATTACAAAAACGTCACAGATTCTGTCGGGCGCACCCCGCTCATTCAACTCAATCGGATCGCGGCCTCTGTCCCTGCCACGATCGCCATCAAAGGGGAATTCAGCAATCCGCTGGGAAGTGTCAAGGACCGTATTGGAGCGGCAATGATTGCCGCGGCCGAAGCTGACGGTCGTCTTGTGCCGGGGACAACCATCATAGAGCCCACCTCGGGCAACACGGGCATTGCGCTGGCCTTTGTTGCCGCGGCCAAAGGATACAAAGTGATCCTCACCATGCCAGAAAGCATGAGCGTCGAGCGGCGCACATTGCTGGCTCTGCTGGGGGCGCATTTGGTGCTCACTCCGGCAGCAGAGGGAATGAAGGGGGCCATCGCCCGCGCTTATCAAATTCAGAAGGAAACCCCGAACTCTTGGATTCCCCAACAGTTTGAAAATCCTGCAAACCCGGAAGTCCATCGCCGAACCACTGCCGAGGAAATCTGGGCGGAAACTCAGGGGAAGGTGGACATTCTTGTCTCTGCGGTGGGGACCGGTGGAACCATCACGGGAGTCAGTGAGGTGATCAAACAACGCAAACCGGCCTTCCGCGCAATTGCTGTGGAACCCGCCGACTCCCAGGTGATCACCCAAACCCTTCAGGGCCTGCCCATCAAACCCGGTCCCCATAAAATTCAAGGCACGGGAGCTGGCTTTATTCCTGAAAACCTCAACTTGGATATCATTGATGACGTGGTGACCGTGACCAATGAGGATGCCATCGCAACCGCACGCCGCCTTGCCAGGGAAGAAGGATTGTTGGTTGGAATCTCCAGCGGGGCCAATGTCTGGGCGGCACTCCAAGTGGCGGCCCGCCCGGAGAACGCAGGGAAATTGATTGTCACCATTGGCTGCTCCACCGGTGAACGTTACCTCAGCACCGCCCTCGCTGATGAAGCCAAAAGCCAGGTGGGATGATGAGCTTGAACCCCCATCCGTCATCATTGCGTCCAGGCGCCAAGCTTCGCGAGCGACGAAAATTGGAGGATTTGCTCGGACGGTTGCCAAAATCTTCCCTAAGCACCGGCAATCTATTTTATTCCCCACTACCGGGGTTTGAGCGCTGTGGTCGGGCTTATCAGATTCCCAAATATGTGTTTATCGGGCCTCCCGGCGGGGAGTCTTATGTGCGATTGGGGCTCTTTGGCGGTATTCATGGAGATGAGGCAGCTGGGGCTGAGGCCCTGATCGAACTGCTTGCGAGCCTTTCCAAGGACCCCCAACCAGCCAGCGGGTTTGAACTTTTTGTTTATCCCGTCTGCAATCCCACCGGCTATGAAGATGACACTCGATGGCCTCGCGGAGGAACGGATATCAACCGGGACTTTTGGAGGAAGTCCTCACAGCCTGAAGTCAAACTTCTTGAAGAGCAACTGCACGCCTTGAAATTTGATGGTCTGATCTCCTTGCATGCGGATGACACCAGTGATGGCACCTACGGATATGTGGGCGGTGCCGTGCTCACCAAACATCTGCTTGAACCCGCATTGGTCGCTGCTGAGAAATTTCTTCCCCGGAACCGCACGGGACAAATCGATGGGTGGTCAGCCGCCGACGGAATCATTGAGGATGCATTTCCCGGATCACTTGTGGCACCACCCATCCAACATCCCCGACCTTTTGAGATTGTTTTTGAAACGCCCCAACTCGCCGACCACAACAGCCAGGTGCAGGCCAATCTGGCCGCGCTTTTCGCGATCTTCAAAGCCTACCGCACTCTCCAGGCCCACGCGGCGAACATTTGATCCTCCTCCTCCGGACCTTACGCAAAAAACTTTTGAATTTTGATCAGGATTTTCACCATGCGATCGACCTCGTCCCGTGTGTTGTAAAAATAAAAACTGGCACGGGCTGATGACGGAACCCCCAGCTTTTTGAGCAGGGGTTGGGTGCAATGATGGCCTCCGCGCAGGGCCAAACCATATTGATCGGCCATGCTCACAATGTCGTGCGCATGCGCGGATTCCATCACAAAACTCACCAGTCCGGCCCGATTCTCTTTGGGGCCGAGGATTCGGAGCCCTGGAATTTCTTCCAGGCGAGCCATGGCTTCGCTGACCAAATTCTGATCATGTTCAAAGATGTTCCCCCGACCAATGGCTTCAATGTAGTCCGCAGCCACCCCAAGGCCAATGGCTTCACAGATCGCAGGGGTTCCAGCTTCAAAACGATAGGGCGATTCCTTGTAGTCACTCTCAAAGTAACCTGCGGTCGAAATCATTTCGCCACCACCATGGAAGGGAGGCATCGCGTTCAGAATGTCATTTCTCCCATAAAGAATGCCGATCCCGGTGGGACCACACATCTTGTGACCTGAAAAAACCAGAAAGTCGCAGCCCAGATCACGAACATTCAGCGGAAGGTGACCGATGCTCTGTGCGGCATCCACAAGGGTTGTCACACCTGCCGCTCTGGCCCGCGCACACAGTTCGGCCGCTGGATTGATCGTTCCCAGGCTGTTGGAGATGTGCGTGAAGCTGAGGATTTTAACCGGCCCTTGAAGCAATGCGTCCAGATGATCCAGAATCAGTCGGCCATCATCTGTGATGGGGATATATCTCAACGTGGCCCCCTTGCGCTGGGCAAGCAACTGCCACGGCACAAGGTTGCTGTGATGCTCCAACTCCGTGAGCAAAATCACATCGCCCGGGCCAACGTTCTCATCCCCCCAGGCCCTCGCCACCAGATTGATCGCCTCAGTGGTGCCACGGGTGAAAACCACTTCCTGCTCGTCCGCCCTCAGATAGGTGGCCAAACGAGCCCGGGCCTGCTCATACGCATCCGTGGCCCGGTTGCTCAACGCATGCAAACCCCGGTGAACATTGCTATTGTCCCTCTCATAATAGTTTACAAGGGCGTCAATCACGGCCCGGGGTTTCTGCGAGGTCGCCGCGTTGTCGAAATAAATCAGGGGGTGACCGTTCACTTCCTGATCAAGAATGGGGAAGTCCAACCGAAGCGCCTCCCAGTCGGGCTGAGATTTTACAAGCGGTGGTTCAGGAGTCAGGGTCGGCACGTTTCAGCTATAAACCAGCCTTGGAGCTTTCTCAAGAAAAGGCGTCAGAGCCGATCCAGCACCCCTCACAAGGACGACACAAAATGAATGCAAACAGGGGAGGGGACAGGGAGGGAATCCCCCGTTTTTTCAAGTTTTGCTCCATCCTCACTGATCCGGAAGGCCGACACGGTGTTCAGGCGCTGGTTTCCCACAACCAGCCATGCACCATCCGCTGAGATGGCAAAACTGCGTGGCTCGCGGCCCTCCAGCAAAAGGTGGCCTGCCGGAGTCAGTTTTCCTGAGCTTTCATCACGAGCAAATATGGCCAGACTGTTGTGACCACGATTTGATGCGTAGACAAATCGACCGTTCGGGTGAACCGCGATTTCAGCTGTGGTGTTTTCGTCTTCAAATCCCAAGGGAAGGGTGGGGACACTGTCCAGCGGCGTTAACACGCCGGATTCTGGATTCCAGGAAAGCGCTGTCACCGTGTTGTCCAACTCATTCACCAAATACGCGTGACGTCCATCGGGGGAAAAGGAGATATGACGCGGCCCTGCCCCAGGTTTCACGCGCACGGAAGGGGGGGTATTCTCTTCCAATTGGGCGTTGTCGAGGTTCAACCGATACACCCTCACCTCATCAGTCCCAAGGTCGGGAACCAACAAAAACCGATTGTCCGGAGAAAAGGTGACCCCATGCGCATGGGGAGATTCCTGGCGCCTGGTGTTTGGCCCTGACCCTTCATGGGCCTTGAAGTCACTCTGGGGACCCAGGCTCCTATCTGACAAGACCGGGAAGGCTGACACCGAACCGTCGCCATAATTGGCCGTCACAAGCAGTTTGCCCGATGCATCAATGGCCACATGACATGGCCCCTTCCCGCCAACAGGCTGCTGATTAAGAAGCTTAAAGGTGCCAGTAACAGTGTCATACTGAAATGACCCGACGGCACTTTGCTTTTTACCTTCAGCGTCGTAAATGACATTAACAGTGTAAAATGTCATTTTCTCAGGATGCTGACACAAAAACTCGGGATTTTGAAACTGCAGCACCTTCGAGTTGGAAAGAATTCCCTTATCATCGAGCTTGAGAACGTGGATTCCTCGCTGGCTTTCTTCGACAGCTTGGCCAGAGTAGTTTCCAATCAGAAGGGTGAGGGCGGATGCGGTTTGAATGGTCATGATGAGGTAGAGGAGGAGGGTGATCTGTGCTAAGAACCGGGGGCCAGGCAGGCCGTGCCGCTGAGGTTCTTGGAGGCTATTCGCAGAAAATGGGCGGTGTTTTAAAAACATATAAAAAGTAATAAATATAAATAAACAACTGAATAACAATATAATAAGTCAAATGTGACAGATTCGTCACATAGGGCATGCCGTATGAGTTGGTATTCCGATCCTCCGGGCAGCGTCAGCCATCTCTTTATCCATGGTGAGGAGGAGCAAATCTGGAATGGCCCTTAAAAGTTTGTCGCACACATACAGGTGTCCAGCATCAGCGGCACGAAGTTTTAGAGCTCGATTGAAGGCGCTCAGGGTTTCGTCTTGAGCGGGGTCGATGGCTGTGACTTGAAATTGCTTCGCGAGAGACCTCCAAGCTCCCCAACTTTGAGGCGTTGAGTTCCTTCGGGAGAGAGTCGCCTCAGTCTCTACTCTCATCCAGTTCCAAGCCCAAGCTTCAGAGCAGTTCCTCCAAATCTCCTGCAACAGTTGCGTCTTCGACTCTTCAATAAGCAGGGGAACCACGGCACTGGTATCAAAAAAAAGGACGCTCACCAGACACTTTCGTTCCGCATGCTCACCACGCTATTTTCGAGAGTTTTACCATCCCCTGGTTTTCCTGGTTCCGGTGGCGAACTAACTTTTTTTCCCCATTCGCATACCTGAAGCCCCAGCATTTCCAGATTTGCCGTTAAAGCCGTGATTTCTGAGCGACTTGAGCTCGCCAACACCGGGCTTAGATACGCAACAGTTTCGTCACGAACACAGACTTCCAACGGTGACCCACTGGCCTTGATCTCGCGAAGGTAGCGGGAAAGGTTGGTTTTCAGATCAGCAAGCTTAACTCTCATATGACCAACATGACTCGCTTCAGATGGTCATGTCAACCATGTTGCCTACTCTGAAAAAGGTATCGGCTTGGGGGACAGGAGAATTTCTCCGTCTGAAGGAAGTGGGGGCGGGGTCTTTCTACCCCAGACGAGTTGGGAGGGGTTTTGGGCGAGTCGGAGAGCAAGGATTCTGGCGAAGGTGGTGGCGATTTTTGCGTTTTGGGAAGTGACCTTCAGATCGGCCAGGGTGGCAGACAGGTTTTTGTCAGTCGAACTGAGGATTTGGCTGCCCTGATTGGCAAGGTTCTCGAAGGATTGGGAGGTTTTCTCAAGGGAGACGGATGTTTTTTCCAATCCCGTGATGGCTCGGTTGATGGGGACGCGGTTTTCGGAGACCAGGGATTTTGCTTCGAGGGCGGTCTCATTGAGTATTGCGATCACTGGCCGAATCTCGGTGACCAAATTCTGTGTTTCATTGAGCAGAGTGCGAACCTCCAGAAAAAGGCTCCCTGCCTGTCCTCCGGCTCCCCCGACTAGACGTTTGATGCCCACAATGGCGGAGTCGGTATTGCGAACGAGTTGGTCGAATGTTGTTGGGGGGATGCTCGAAATGACACTTTCTTCTAACAGCGGGGGGGCGGATGCTGAGCCGGGACTTAACTGCAGAAACTTCTCACTGAGCAGGGTGTCCGCGGCCACACTGGCCACCACGTCCGAAGGAGGGGGAGGCACGTTCGAGCGCAAGCGGATCGTCACGCGGATGGAGTTTTCAGGGTTTTCCAGTTCCAGCCGCTCGGCTGATGTCAGGATCCTGACTCCTGTGATCACCCCCGCCGAGGCCCCCGCAAATTTGACGTCGGAATTGACGTCCAGCCCTGAGATATCCGAAAAATCCGCATAAACGATTTGCCCGGGAGTTCCAAGGAACGCGCCGGTCAGTGCCATGGCCAGAGCCGTAAATAAGACGACGCTGCAAAGAATGACCGAGGATGCTACGACCCAATCGCCTGGATTCCGGATTTTCATGAATGCCTGTTTTGTCGAAGACAGCAGCGGAAAACCATTTCCCTCGAACTGCACCTCTGGTTTTTTTTGAATTTGACCGTCTTTTGGGCTTCTCGTCACGATAAAATCCATCGGAATCCCCTTGCTTTTTGTCAGGCGAGGGGGAACGATGTCTGCATGGTCGAAGTTGAGGTATACGCGGCCGGAGTTCGCACCCCGGAAAAAATGATGGGTTTGGCTCTTGAGCTCGAGTCCATCTCAGGCTTGCGTTATAAAGTGGATACCAATCACGACATCGTTTACATGGAGTTTACCGGCCATGTTCCGGACGGTGACTCGATCCGCTCGATCTTTCGTCGCATTGACTTGGAATCCAAATTTGTGGGTCAAGTCCCGCCGGAAGTTGGCACCAAGAGAAAAACTCAGAGGATTGAAACGCAGGAGCCGGTTTGAGAGGACGTTGGCGGGGGTTCTTAGTCAGGGTTTAAGCGAGGGCACAAAATGATCGCTTATTTGGTTAGTGGGCTGCAGGCCTTTTTTATCTATCTCGGTCAAGTCGGCGCACTTGCGTCGGAAACATTTGGTTCGATTTTTGCGGGACGTATTCGATGGCGGCTGGTTTTTGATCAGATTGCGGAGATCGGATATGGCTCCCAACTTGTGGTGATCGTGACCGGGGCGTTCACGGGAGCGGTTTTTACGGCTCAGGCTTATTTCCAGTTTGCGAGTTTGAACATGGAAACGGCCGTTGGGCCTGTGGTGACCCTGGCCATGTTTCGGGAACTTGGTCCGGTTCTCACGGGACTGATGGTGGCCGGCAGGGTGGGGGCGGCAATGAGTGCCGAGATCGGTACCATGAAGGTCACTCAGCAACTTGATGCCTTGCGGGCTCTTGCCGTCCATCCGGTTGACTACCTGGTTGTGCCCCGGGCGCTTGCGATGTTTTTTTCCATGCCGTTGTTGGTCATTGAGTGTGTGGGGTGCGGAGTGCTGGCCGCCTATTACGTTGCAGTCCATGTGCTCGGTGTGGAATCCGCGTATTTTGTGGCCAACATGGTAAAGTTCACGGATGCCACGGACATCGCCATGTCCCTCATCAAAGGCTTCTTTTTTGCAGGAGTGATCGTCTTTATCAGCTGCCGCGAGGGGCTCAACGCCAAAGACGGGGCGGTTGGCGTCGGTCGTGCCACCACGGAAAGTGTCGTTCTTTGCTCGTTGGGAATTCTCATCGCCAATTTTTTCCTCACCATGTTTCTTAACATCCTTTTCCCGGCCGGCCAACGATGAGCACACCCGTCCTTGAAGTCCGCGACCTGCGCACCTCGATCGGATCCCAGGAAATCCTCCGGGGCTTTTCCCTCGATGTTCAGCGTGGGGAGACCATGGTTCTGCTCGGAAAAAGTGGGGGCGGAAAAAGTGTCTTCCTTCGTCATCTGATTGGTCTGATGACACCCATCTCCGGTGAGATTCTTTTTGAGGGGGAGAATATCGTAAAACTCAATGAACGCAGCCTCGAACCGGTCCGCCGCAAGATTGGGATGCTCTTTCAGGACGGAGCGCTTTTTGATTCGATGACCGTGTTCCAGAATGTGGCTTTCCCGCTTCGTGAACGTGGAGAACGGAATGAAAAGGTTGTGTTTGATCGGGTGCACGAGGCGCTGGGTCTGGTGAATATGGAGGGGCATGACCACAAAATGCCGGTGAACCTCAGCGGCGGAATGCGGAAGCGCGTGGCTCTTGCGCGGGCCATCATCACCACCCCCCAGGTGATCCTGTATGACGAACCCACCGCAGGGCTTGACCCCATTGTCTCTGACAGCATCAACAAACTCATCCGACGGCTGCAAAAGCAACTCAATGTCACTTCGATTGTGGTGACTCACGACATGACCAGCACCTTTCACATCGCAGACCGGGTTGCGCTTTTGCATGAAGGGAAACGTTATTTTTTGGGAACATCCGCAGATTTGCGCTCAGAACAGGACCGTGTGGTGCGGGATTTTGTGGACGGGCGCTCTCATGGCGACGAAGGTTAAACACGCATGGAACACAAAGACAAACTGACCCAGCTAAGAGTGGGAATTTTTATGGCGCTCGGCATCACGGCCATCGCTTTGATGGTCGTCTATTTTGGGCGCTTTGGAGACGGCCTCCGGAATTATTATGAGATCCGGGTTGAATATCCCAACGCCAGCGGCCTTCTTAAAGGAGCCAGCGTCCTGCTTGCAGGAGCAAAGGTCGGCGTCGTCAATTCCCCCCCAACCATCCTCCCTGACATGAATGGAGTGTATGTGATGCTTAAGATTTATGATGAGGTCCAAATCCCCAGCGCTTCAGAATTTGCGATTGGGAGTTCAGGGTTGTTGGGAGACCGCTTTGTCGAAATCATACTTCTTAAGGATGCCAAGGTCTCGGATGTGATCCAACCGGGCGCCGTGATTCGCGGGAAAGGCGAGTCGGGTGGTTTTGGGGATTTGGCCGAAAGTGCTGGTGACGTCATGACTGATGTGCGGGAGGCAATTCAGAATATCAACAAGGTCGCCAAAAAATTAGACACGGAGATTTTGAGCGACTCGACGATTGAGGACTTGAAAAAAACCATGCGGAATCTCGAGAAAACCACCGCATCCTTCACGGAAGTTTCCGCCAAAATTGACGTGGTTATCGAGGAGGCAAAGCAGGTTGTCAGCTCCAGTGATGCCACCATGATTTCCGCCAAGGCCGCTGCCGATGAATTCCGCAAAACAATGACCGATGTGCGGGGCCTGATCAGCCAGGCCCGTCAGGGCAAAGGGCTTTTGGGTACTTTGCTGAGTGACCGTGAAATGGCAGACAATTTGAAAGCACTTGTGGCCAACCTGCGAAAGCACGGCGTGGTCTGGTATAAAGACAGGTCAGGTGGAAAGCCACCGGCCGATGAGCGGTAGCACCATAGATCTCATCGAGGGTTGCTTATTGTTGATTGTCGATCGTTGAAGGTGGGATCTCGGGAGCCCTCAAAACTCACCAAACGACATTCATCAATCCTCTGAGCTTCCTGAAGCTACCCCCGCAAACCATGCACGGCTGCTTCCAGCGTCTCGCGGCGGGCAAGCCATGCGGCTTCTCTGGCTCTGTGCTCATCAACAACCTCTGCCGGAGCATTTTCCACAAAGGTGGTGCTTGCCAGTTTGGAGCGAACTTTTGTGATTTCCAGATCAACCTTTTTGATCTCGCCCTCAAGCCTGGAGCATTCAGCCTCCACATCAACAAGGCCTCCCAAGGGCAGATAAAATGTCCCAATGGCCGTGGGCACCGTCGCCGACAATTCTGCGGGGGGTGCCGTGACCACTTCAATCTCCTTCGCATTCAAGAGCGAAGCCAGCGCGGTCAACTCTCCGGGAACCCAATCCTTGGAAACCTGGAGTTGCCAATTAAGTTTTTGATTGGACGGGATATTATAATTTGAGCGTGCGGTCCTTGCTGCGGAGAGGGCTGCAAATGCATCCTCACACTCCGGCAAGACCGCAAAACCGGAGGCGGTCGGCCACTCGGCGAATTGGATGCTGTCGCCCTGACCAAATCCCAGCCCCTGCCAGAGTTCTTCAGTCACGAATGGAGTGAACGGATGAAGAAGTCGCAGGATCCGCGAAATCGCAAAATCCATGGCAGCGAGAGTCGCCTCGCGTCTTGGGCCTCCCTCACCAAAAAAGTCGGCCTTTGCCGTCTCGATAAACCGGTCACAAAAATCTCCCCACACAAAATCATAGAGGGCTTGGGCCACCTCGCTGAAACGATGACCTGTGTAGGCCTCATCCACTTTGCGAAGTGTCCCATCCAACCTCCCCAGCATGTCAGCACAAAAAAGAGGCAGGTCATGGTCGCGGGGTGAAGCCTCCGGGTCCAAAGCTCCCTGCATCGCACGGAAGCGACAGGCGTTCCACAGCTTGTTGCAAAAGTTGCGGCCCTCAACAATTTGGTTTTCATCAAACCGGATATCCTGGCCCTGCGGTGCGATCCGCAGGAGCCCAAATCGCAATCCGTCCGCTCCAAATTTCGCAATAAGATCCAGAGGGTCCGGGGAATTCCCAAGTGATTTGGACATCTTGCGGCCCTGTTTGTCTCGGATGATTCCAGTGAACACCACCTCGCGAAAAGGCACCTCGCCGGTGTATTCCAAACCGGCCATGATCATCCTCGCCACCCAGAAGAAAATAATGTCAGGCCCGGTCACCAAAACGGACGTCGGATAAAATTTTGCCAACGTCCCGGCATCCATCGTCTCATGCGCCCAGAGCCATGAGGAAAACCACGTGTCAAGCACGTCGGAATCTTGCACCCATCCCTCTCCAGGGCTTTCGATCTGACATTTGAAGCTCGAAGGATCCGCATTGTCGCCAAAGGTCCACACAGGAATGCGATGCCCCCACCAGAGCTGACGGCTGATGCACCAATCCTGAATGTTCTCCAACCAATGATCATAGACCTTCTCCCAGCGATCCGGGAAAAACCGAATGAGTCCGTCTTTGACCGCCGCTTTGGCCTCGGACGTTTTGGGGTATTTCAAAAACCACTGTTCACTCAAGCGTGGCTCCACCGGGACATCCGCGCGCTCGCTGAAACCCACCGTGTTTTCGTAGGGCTCCTCGCGGGTCAGGATACCAAGTTCCTTCAGCCGCTC
>JBGTAR010000286.1:0-3475 GCA_041749815.1 Terrimicrobiaceae bacterium | reverse complement strand
GGGGCGCTGTTCATCCTGCAAGGCCAGGATCTCCCCCCGCTACTTTTTTGTGGAACTGCTGACTGCCGGACTCTTTTTTGCAGCATGGTGGGTTTATCACCTTCCGCTTGCGCCTGTTTATTGGCTCTTCCTGGCGCTCCTTATTGTTGCCACGTTCATCGACATAGAACATTTCATCATCCCCGATGAGATCACGTGGGGAGGCACTATTGCCGGAGTGATTCTGAGCGTTCTTCTGCCTCAAATGATGCAAACCGACTCGCGCTGGCAGGCCGGGGGTCTATCTCTGGGGGGGGCAGCGCTGGGCTTCGGCCTTCTCTGGCTGGTTGTGGAGGGGGGAAAACTCGCCTTCGGCAAAAAGAAACATCATTTTCCCGAGGGGTCGGTCTTTGAATGGAAGCGGGATGGCGACCGGGCGGACCTTACCATTGGTGAGGAGGTTCTTCGTTGGGAGGATATTTTCAGCCGTGAGACCGATGAGATGAGCCTCCAGTGTTCGGCCTTGGAGATTGAGGAAGAACCCTCTGAGCCGGGAACGATCCGATTCCGTTACGATCGTCTGTTCCATGGCGGCACCGAGACCCCCTTGGATTCGATCCTGACGTTGCGTGGCACTCTCACCACGATCACCATTCCACGCGAGGCCATGGGATTTGGGGACGTGAAATTTATTGCGGCCATTGGGGCTTTCCTCGGTTGGCAGGCCGTGCTTTTCACGATCTTTGCTTCCTCAATCATCGGATGTGTGGCCGGACTTGCCGGCATTTTCCTTGCCCGCGACAAATCCGGGTCGAGGATCCCTTTTGGTCCATTCCTTGCCGTCGCGGCCGCCTGGTGGCTCTTCGGTGGCGACAAGCTCTTTTCGTGGTATTTCTCGCTCTTCGATCGATCGCCCTATTGATCGGGCACTCGCTCAGAGGGTCTTGCCTGCGGCTTTCAGATAGGGGGCAATCGCAGACATGAGTTTTTCAAAGAGCGCAAAATCAACCTGCTGCTGTCCATCACTCATGGCCTCGGCCGGTTTGGGATGGACCTCAATGATCAGACCATCCGCTCCGACAGCAATGGCGCCACAACACAAGGCAACCACCAAATCCGCCCGGCCGCAGCCCTGACTTGGATCCACAATCACCGGCAGGTGGGATTCGTTTTTTGCAATGGCCACCGCGGCAAGGTCCAAGGTGTTTCGGGTGTAGGTTTCGAAGGTGCGGATTCCGCGTTCACAAAGCAGAACATTGGGATTCCCGTGGGCCAGAATATATTCCGCCGCAAGCAGCCACTCCTCAATCTTCTCGCTCATTCCCCGCTTTAACAGAATGGGTTTTCCACTTTTTGCGGCCTCAATCAGGAGACGGAAGTTCTGGGCATTCCGAGCTCCGATTTGAAGGATGTCAGCCACCTCGGCCACATGCTCGACATCCCGCTCACTCAGAACCTCAGTCACAATTTTTAGCCCGGTCTGCTCGCGGGCCTCAGCCAACATCCGCAGCCCCTCCCTGCCAAGGCCCTGGAATTCATAAGGCGATGTCCTCGGCTTGTACGCGCCGCCGCGGAGGATCGTCGCGCCTGCGGCTTTGACCGCCGCCGCCGTCGAAAAAAGCTGTTCCTCATTTTCCACCGAGCAGGGGCCGGCCATGATACAAAACTTCCCGCCCCCCATCAGCACGCCGCCGACATTCACCACCGAATCCTCGGCATGGGATTCCCGGCTCACCAGTTTGTGCCTTTTCTGAACGCGCAGTACACTTTCAACCTGCGGGAGAGCCGTCAGAGACTCCAGGTTGGCATGGGTTCGCTCGTCACCAATGGCGGCCACCACGGTCTGGTTGACGCCATGAATCGGGGAGGGTGTGTAACCAAGTATTTCAACCTCCTTGAGGACTTGGTCAATTTGTTCGCTTGTGGCGTGAGCTCGGATGACTATGATCATGGTTTCTTCGGGAGTTGGTTGGGTGTTAATCTGATCGGCATTCGGGGGATGGGGAAATCATTTTTTATGAGAGAACGGACAAAGGACAAACGAATCAAGAGCCTCGTGGAAGAGGTCTCCTCAGGCAAACACGCAGAGCTTGTGGAGGAAATGATCGAAACGGCGCTTCGTTTTGGGAGAGATAAGGTCAACCTCGGGGATCTCAAACTCTACAACCGGGCCATGAGGGAACTGCGTTTCGCCGCCAGTGTGTTTTCCAAGTACCAGGGCGTTCGCAAGGTGGCCGTGTTTGGCAGCGCCCGAACACACCCTGACGCCGAGGAATACAAATTGGCACGCGCCTTTGCGGCTCGAATTGTCGCCGAGGGTTACATGCTGATCACGGGCGGAGGTGATGGGATCATGGGAGCCGCCCAGGAAGGCGCCGGTGCCGAACGCAGCTTCGGCCTGAATATCCGACTGCCCTTCGAACAGAGTGCCAACGAGGTCATCGTGGGCGATCCAAAACTGATCAACTTTCGCTACTTTTTTACCCGCAAGCTTAATTTCGTGAAAGAGACACATGCCTTTGCCTTGCTTCCCGGCGGGTTTGGAACCCATGACGAGGGATTCGAGGTTCTCACCTTGTTGCAAACTGGCAAAAGCCCCATCGTGCCAATTGTCTTCCTGGATCGACCCAATGGCCACTACTGGGAAACGTGGAGGCGCTTTGTTGTCAACGACCTCCTCGAGCAGGGACTGATTTCCCAAGATGACCTGAACCTCTTTTACATCACCCATGACCTTGAGGCGGCTACCCAGCACATTCTGGATTTCTACCGGAATTTTCACTCGTATCGTTGGGTGCAACAGCGGATCGTGATTCGTATTCACAAGGCGCTAACCGCCGAGGCCCTCGAAAAATTGAATGTGGAATTCGCGGACTTCATCATTGGCGCGCCGATCGTCCAAGGTCCTGCCCTCCGTGAAGAAGCCGACGATGCCCATCTGGCCCACTTCCACCGCATCGTCTTTGTGCCAAAGAAAAACTTTGGAGCGCTGCGTCATTTTATTGATGCCCTCAACGTGGCCGAAACCATACCGGAGTAGGCCGGTTGGGGGGTTATTGCTCCAGCCGCAACAGCCAATTGTATAAAATGAGCCGATCGGCGGGGATGTTGAGGAAGTGGGGGCCGATGGCAACATTACGGCTCATGAATCCGAAATAGCGTTTCTGCCAGGGCGGCATGTCGGTTTTCGGGCAGGAGAGAATCACATATCTGGCGATCACAAAAAAGGTGTTCTCGATCTCAAAAGGAAATTGACCATCCGCCCGAGCCCCGGCCTGCTCCATCATGGCCGGCACATCGGGTTCCACCATGTATCCATGAGACCCGTAAACAACCCAAAGGCCTCCCTCATGTATTGTGATTGTGGTTTTTAGACATCGGGCAAACGGGCTCTCCCAGCCTGCATCCAAGAGCAAGATCACCACTCGTTCACCGATAACGTGAACCCTTCGGTATTGCTCCAAAATGGAGGCGACCGCATGTTCCGGGCTGGGTT
>JBGTAR010000285.1:0-10293 GCA_041749815.1 Terrimicrobiaceae bacterium | reverse complement strand
GGAGGTTCCACCACCGATGCCATCCAGGGCAAGCGGGAACTCATGACCGGCCACTTAGACCGGACAGGGATCCAGGTGCCAGATCTCGCTGGCGTATTGGGAGATGGTTCGGTCGCTGGAGAACTTGCCCATTCTCGCCGTATTGAGGATGGCCATTCTGGCCCATCGTCTTTTATCGAGGAAGGCCTCGTTGACTTTTTCTTGGGCATCGCTGTAGGAACGAAAATCTGCCAGGCAGAGAAACGGGTCGCTGTAATAGAGATTGTCGCGAAGGGGTGTGAGCACACCGGGCGCTTCATCGGGCGTGAAATAATTCGAGCCGACCCAATCCACCACCGCCTTCAGTTCTTCATCGGCATCATAAAACTCCTGCGGTTTGTAGCCCTTCGCAAAAAGCGCATGAACCTCCTCCACCGTCATTCCAAAGATGAAGATGTTTTCCGGCCCGACTTCCTCGCTAATTTCCACATTGGCTCCGTCCAGCGTGCCGATCGTGAGAGCTCCATTCAGGGACAGCTTCATGTTTCCCGTGCCAGAGGCCTCTTTGCCTGCTGTGGAGATCTGTTCCGATAAATCGGCGGCAGGCACAATCCGTTGGGCAAGGGAAACCCGGTAGTTGGGTAGAAAAACCACCTTCAGTTTTCCTTTGATGCGGGCATCGGAATTGATCTTTGAACCAACCGCATTGATGGCTTTGATGATCAATTTGGCAATATCATAGCCCGGCGCTGCCTTTGCCGCAAAGATGAACACACGGGGCGCAATCTCCAAGTCGGGGTTTTGCAGCAGCCTGCGATAGAGCGCCAAGATGTGAAGCAGATCAAGGTGCTGACGCTTGTATTCGTGCAGGCGCTTGATCTGAACATCAAACATGGCCGAGGGATCCACTTCAACTCCGCACTCATCGCGGATGATTCGTGCCAAGTCCACTTTGTTGGCATGTTTAACGGCCATGAACTCATCCTGAAAATGCTCATCGTCGGCAAATGCCTCCAGTGCTCGCAGCTTGCTCAGATCTTTTTGCCAATCGGTGCCGATGCGAGATGAGATCAGACTCGACAGCCGTGGATTGCAGGCCAGCAACCACCGTCGGGGTGTGATGCCATTGGTTTTGTTGTTGAATTTGCCGGGATAAAAGGTGTCAAATTCCGGAAAGAGATCGGAGCGGAGCAGGCGCGTGTGGAGTTCGGCCACACCATTCACGGAATAACTGCCAACCACTGCAAGGTGGGCCATGCGGACCATCTGGGTTCCCCCTTCCTCAATCAGTGAGAGAACCTGCTTTTTCTGAAGATCTCCAGGCCACATTTTTTCGACTGCCTCAAGGTGATGCTTGTTGATTTCGAAAATGATTTGTAAGTGCCGGGGAAGGACCTTGTGAAAAAGTCCGACACTCCAACGCTCCAGGGCCTCCGGCAGCAGGGTGTGGTTTGTGTAAGCGAATGTGCGAGTGACCAAGCCCCATGCCTTGTCCCATGGCATCCCAAATTCATCCTGGAATATCCGTTGAAGCTCCGGAATGGCCACGGACGGATGGGTGTCATTGAGTTGAATGGCGACCTTCTCGGGAAAGTCATTCCAGTCCTCGTTGTTTTTTCGGAATCTGCGAATGATGTCCTGCAAGGAACAGGCCACAAAGAAATACTGCTGCACGAGCCGCAATTCCTTGCCGCTCTCAGTTTTATCATTCGGGTAAAGAACCTTGGAAATCGTTTCGCTGAGGTTTTTTTCGCGAACAGCCTCCTCATAGCCGCCACGGTTGAAAGCATCAAAATCAAAATCCGTGTGAGCACGCGACTCCCAAAGCCTCAGAAAATTGACCGTAGTGGTACCAAAGCCGGGAACCGGAATATCGAAGGGAAGCCCGACAACTCTCTTGGTGCCCGTCCATTTGGGCACGGAGTTTCCAACATCATCAAAGACATTCTCGACATGACCATATACCTGGATTTCGGTGGCATGTTCGGGCCGGACGACTTCCCATGGCGTGCCGAATTGCATCCAAGCGTCTGGCGTTTCCACCTGATATCCATTCCGAAACTCCTGCTTGAAAAGCCCAAACTGATAATGAATCCCATAACCCACAGCCGGAAGATCGAGCGTTGCCAGGGAATCAAGAAAACAAGCCGCGAGACGCCCGAGACCGCCATTGCCAAGTGCCATGTCGTATTCTTCACTACGAATCTCTTCGTAATCGAGTCCCAACTCCTCAAGTGCCTTCACCATGTCATCGTGCACACCTGCGCTGTAAAGGCTGTTTGAAAACAAGCGCCCCATCAAAAACTCCAGGGACAGGTAATAAACCCGTTTCACATTTCCATTAAAATGATCCGCCTGGGTGGCCATCATGCGTTCCACGATCAGATTTTGCGCCGCCTTGGATGTTGCCAACCACCAATCGCGCTTGGTCGCTGTCTCAGGGTCTCTTGCCAGGCTGAATTTGAGGTGACTGAGAATGAGTGCTTTCAGCCCGGAAACCGAGGTATCGAGGGTGCTGTGAAAATCAGAAGTGTTCGACATGGATGCAGATATTTGGGTGAGTTCGCCGAATTACCAGCAATTTCCGAGCCGATTTGGAATTCAGGCATTTTAAAAAACATAAAAACAAGGCTCACCTGCTGGCAAAACCCCAGCGAAGCATCCTTTCCGCATCGTCAAAGATATTTTTGGTCTGGCTACCAATTTGAACAAAAATGAGCTCTCGCCCACCGAGGGCGGCACTTGCCACCAGGCAGCGACCCGAGGCATTGGTGTATCCGGTTTTCATGCCATTCACCGCAAGGTATTTACCAAGCAGCTTGTTGGTATTTTTGAGCAGCTTGGTGCGCCCACTGTTGAACACAAAGATATGGGATTCCGTGGCCATCATGTCTCTCAGCACCGGCTCACGATAGGCCCGAAATGCGATGCGTGCCATGTCCCTTGCCGTGGAATATTGTGCCGCCGGCAAACCGTGCGGATTGGCAAAATAGGAACTCCGTGCACCGATCGACCATGCCTTCTGATTCATCAGGCCGGCAAACGCCTCATTGCTGCCAGCAACATCCCGGGCAAGAGCTGCCACCCCATCATTCTCGCTCTTGATAATAACAGCCTTCAGCAGGGCTCTCCTCGAATAGACCTCTCCAACGCGAAAGCCCAATTTTGTTGGCTCGACCAACGTATCCGAACGTTTGATCGTCACCAGACGATCCAGCCCCCCATCCTCCAAAATCACCAAGGCCGACAGTAGCTTCTGAGTGCTGGCAACAGGCCCCTTCATATCCGCATTTTTCTGATAAAGGGTCCGCCCACTCTTTGCATCAATCAAGATGGCCGACCTCGCAAAAATGGATGGCGCGCTTTCCGGCCAAACCGCAGAAGATCCAACCGGGGCATCCGCAATCAATGACGCGGCCTTCCTCACCTCCACGGAACGTTCGGGCGTGCTCACACACCCCACCAAAAAAACAGCCACAAGCAGTAGAAGGCGGTTCAAATGATTCATTGCCTTTCTTCATTTGCTCCAATTCCGGTGCACTGCAAGCTCACAGTCACAGTTTAGCCAAAAGGTTAACCGCCGGAGTGCTGTTAAAATGAGATCGCGGGCAAGGTTGAGGATCACTCACGAGGTACTTTGCGACCTCACGTGCAACCACAGGTTCACCCCTGAAGCTTCATTGCTGTGGCAACGAATTCCACCTCCTGCCGAATCACATTGAGGGGCAATGGGCCACAGTGTCCCATTTCCGAAACCTCGATGTAATTCACATCCAACTTTTGTTTACGCATGGCTGCCACCAACTTGTCACTGTGATCCGACTTCGAGACAGCCTTGTCTTTCGCGCCGTGAATGATCAAATACGGGATGTTTGGCATCGCGGCCACTTGGGAGAGGGGTGAGTGTTCGGCTAGCAGAGTGTTTAGGTCTTCGGGATAACCTCGAAGTGCATGCCGGATCGTGGGGGGAAGGTCCGGTCGTTCATGGAAGTGATACTTCAAGTCACAAACCGGGCAGTTCGCAAGGCATGCGCTCACACGACCTTTTGCGTAGCGCGTGTAGAGGAGGCTGGCATGTCCCCCCATGCTGCCGCCAGTGCAGATCACCGGCAAGTTGCAAGGCAATCCATACACGTCAATCACACTCTCAAGCAACTCATCAACCATGGCCCGGGCTTGTCGGTTCATCCAGGCCCATGGGCCATAATACGGATACACGACCAACCCTCCGCATCGAGCCCACTCAAGTTCCTCGATGCTGGGAGCGGTCTTCAGCCCTCCACCCAGCCCGTGGAATGACAGCACAATGCCCTTAGCTTTTCCCTCCAGATAGTCATCTCCGACCCATGCGATTTCCTTGATTGTCTCAAGATCCATGGTTGCCTGTGCTTCACTCGCTTGGGGTTTCATTGTTTGGTTGGCTGATTCGGGTGGGATGTTTGGTCAGTTGGCTTGGATATGCAATGCGAATCAGCAATTTCGTTGTATCGGAGCCCTTGTGCTGGCTTTGAGCGCAAGATTTCGAGGGGGCAACTTCTTTCAGTTCATTTCTATGCCATGTTTTTGACGTTTTTCCAGTTTTGTGGATGGCACGAGAGAGTTCCCATGCACGTTGACCTTGCTTTATCCACTACGATGGCGCGAGGCATGACGGCGAAAGGTCAACCCGGAGAGTCCGGCTATTTCAAAGGGATGCCCTTAGATCGACCGAACCAGTTTTATATTTTGTGAGACCGACACTCTTGGCAATCCATCTTGTGAACCTGGCTTTCTACGTTTTTGGATTCTCCACTGCGGGCTACTCCAATTGCGTCCCGGGGAGCGTGCCAATATAAAAAGATGGAAGGAGTTCTCGAAATCCTTAACGAGTGGGCTTGGCAGTTTTGTTAAAGGCTCAAATCGCGGCGGGACTGCCAGGGCGGGATGACAGGCGTTGCGATTTGGAATGTCTTCTGCGCAGAGCCAATCCGGAGACAGCCAGAGCAAGAAGCGCAAGGGATGTGGGCTCCGGAATCACAGAAACCGTGAGTTCACCAATCTTCATTGCCTGATTTCCTGATACTCCGCCAACAAAGGCCACGATATCCAAAGTCTGACCAACGCGTGGAACGGTTGGCAAAGCGATATCTCCCAACACACCTGAAAAGGAGTCAAAATTGTCCCTGATGTCATTATATTCAGCAGAGTCAAACTCAGTAGTGAAAGCATTGACTAATACGCTTTCGTCGGCATAACCAAAAAATGATGTTGTTAGGGTGTCATCGTAGGTTCCCGGCAAAAACGTCGAAACAAAACTCTGATCCACAAGGTTCTCATCAATATCGTATGTGCCAACGATTCCAAAATATCCAAATGTCAGGTAATCTTCCAAGGATGGCTCTGGAAAAATTTCCTCATACTCAATCGTTGTTCCGGGATCCACGATGCCCTCCAGTCCCCCACTTGTTGAACTCGAAGTGCGGAAAGTCAAAAAGGCGGACTGCCCCTGCAGTTGAACATAAGAACCCTCTGGGGGAGCAAACAGGCTGAACAAAATGGATGAATCAAGACTGACCTCAATCCTGATAATTTGCTGAGCGTTGGCAGTTTGCGTTCCGAAACCTATGCAAATTATTGCGACAGCCAGCAGGGACTGAAATTTCATTTTCATTATTTTAGCAACTTCAGAGTGAGATGTATTTCAAAGATGGAACACTGTGTCAACCAGTTTCGTGACATTTATTTAAAGTATGCTTCTGATCAAAGATTAGAGTGATTTAGCAATCATGTTATTTCATAGGGCTTATGTATCTCTGGTCAATCTGGGGTTCTGATTCTGATAGGAAGGTTAATTCTCTGGCCGGGACTTGACGACTTCACGCGCTGCGGCCACGAGGAGGGGGCAGGCCTCGGTGCAAATGAGCGGAAGTGGTTCCTGGAGCACCTCTTTACGAGGGATGGTCAGCGGGGTGGGCAGGCCGGGGCTGATGTTCCATAGGATGTGATTGAGGCACTTCGCGGGCTGGCAGGTTTCTGCGATGAGGGCTGTTGCCTCTGGGTCAGTGATTTTTTTGGTGACCGCATACATGCCGGTTTGCCGCCCCAGAGCGTCGCGGAGGTCGGCAGAGATGGGGATGTCATCTATGACGGTCAGAGCATTGCCAAGGGCAGCCGGGTAGAAATGATCGATGGCGAGTCGGGCGGCAGAGAGGGAGCGCAGGTTCAGTTGCCATCCGGTCTGGAGGTTGGGAGCGGTTTTTAGCGGGCGAAAATTGTCTTTTGCATCAAAGCGGGCGATCGCGGCGGCTTCCTCGGCGTCATCGAAGCAAGCAAGATCCAGTCGGCCCACGTCGTCAACGTGGGTGATCACAAACTCACCCGTGCAAACAATTTGACCAATTGAAAGCGAACCGCTTTCGAGTTTCTTGGCTAGGAATGCAAGGATGGCGCTCAGTGTTTCAGAACAACATCAACGCCGGGTTTTCGATCAGGCGGCGAAGGGAGGCGAGAAAGGTTGCTCCGACGGCGCCGTCCACAACCCGGTGGTCGCCGCTGAGGGCGAGGGTCATTCGTTCACCCACCACAATTTCACCTGCAGCATTCACAACCGGTTTTTTGACGATTGAGCCCACGGCAATAATGATTGCCTGAGGCGGGTTGACGATCGCATAAAACTGATCGACGCCATAGGCTCCAAGGTTTGAGACCGTGATCGTTCCGCCTTGGAATTCTTCGGGTTTGAGTTTTTTGGAGCGGGCGCGGGTGGCAAGGTCTTTGACGCTGGCGCTGATCTCTTTGAGATTGAGTTTCTGGGCATCCCGAAGGACGGGAGTCACCAGCCCATCATCCACGGAGACGGCCACAGCCAGATTGATGCCAGCGTATTGGATGATCGAATCTCCGGCCCAGGCCGCATTCACGGCCGGGTTGGCATGCGCGGCGCGGCTAACGGCGAGCAAAATAAAATCATTGATTGTGAGCTTGGGAAGGTCTCCGGCCTGATTGGCGGAGTTGAGTTCCTTGCGCACGCGCGTCAAAGCGGCCGCATCCACTTCGACAGAAAGGTAAAAGTGAGGGATTTGGGTTTTGCTCGCGAGGAGACGCTCGGCAATCACCTTCCTCATGTTTGACAGGGGAACCTTGGTGTCGCCTTCTGCTGCGGGAGTGGCTTCGATTTTTGGTCCGGTTGGGGCTGCTGATGAAGGGGCAGCCGAACCGGCCGCAGGGACATCCTTCGATGTGATGCGACCGCCGGGGCCTGTGCCCTGAACGCCTTGGAGCTTCACCCCACGTTCGGCAGCAATTTTTTTGGCGAGCGGGCTGGCTTTGATCCGTGCTCCGGAGTCTGAGGCTGATGGTTTATCGGAAGCTGAGCTTTTGGAAGGCGCTTTGGATGAAGAGTCTTTGGCGGATTCTTTGGTCGGCTTTTCAGCCGACATGGCCTTGGTGGTCAGATTGCCTTTTGGGCTGTCCTCTGATGCGGACTCTGCGGATTCGCCCTCGGCAAGAATGAGAGCAATCTTATCGCCGACTTTGGCCACTCCGGCGTCCGGCACGTAAATTTCTGCAAGCACCCCTTCATCGAAGGCTTCCATTTCCATGGTGGCTTTGTCGGTTTCGATGTCAGCCAAAATGTCCCCCATCTCAATGGTGTCTCCCTTTTTTTTCTTCCAGCGCGCGATGGTTCCTTCGGACATCGTGTCGCTCAACTTTGGCATCGTGATCAGTGGCATAACAAAAACTGGGAATGTGGGGTTGGTTCGAACGGATTCGAGCGATTAACAAATCTCGAGGACTTTCTCGATGATCCGGTCAGGTGTTGGGAGCTGGAGGTGCTCAACGGCAGGTGAATAAATGGCGGGGGCATCCAGGGTGCAAACCCTGCGAACCGGGGCATCCAATTCGTCAAAAGCCAATTCCATGATGAGAGTGGAAATTTGGGCTGAAACGCCACAGAACGGTTTGCTTTCGTCCACCAACACCACACGATGGGTTTTGGCAACGGTCTTGAGGATGGCCTCTTGATCAAGTGGGCGAATGGAACGGAGATCCAGAACGTCGGCTTCAATCCCGTGTTCGGAAGCCAGAATTTCGGCGGCTTTCAAGGCCGTGTTCACCGAACGTCCGTGGCCGATCAGGGAAACATCCGAGCCCTCACGCTTGAGATCAGCAACACCCAGAGGAATAAGGTATTCGTCCTCGGGGACTTCGCATTTTTCGCCGTAAAGGAGGGTATTCTCCATAAACATCACCGGATCATTGTCCCGAATGGCGGTTTTCATGAGCCCCTTGGCGTCATAGCCATTCACCGGGCTGACCACTTTGAGTCCGGGAATGGAGGCCAGCCAATTTTCAGGAGTGTGGGAATGGGTTGCGCCGACATTGGTGCCGCCATTGGCGGGGCCGCGGATGACGATGGGGACATTGATGAGGCCGCCGCTCATGTAGCGAACCTGACCCGCATTGTTCACGATTTGGTCGTAGGCGACGGTGGCAAAACTCCAAAACATGAGCTCAATCACGGGTCGCAGGCCAAGCATCGACGCCCCCACACCCATACCAATAAAAGCGGCTTCGCTGATGGGCGTATCGACGACGCGCTTGTCACCATACTTTTTCCAGAGTCCTTTGGTGACCTTGTAGGCCCCGTCGTATTGGGCCACTTCCTCCCCCATCAGGACAACATTCGGGTCGCGTTCAATCTCTTCGGCAAAAGCCTGGTTCAGAGCATCTCGGTATTCAATCAGGGCCATGGGTCGAAATTTAAAAGGTTGTTGCCGGTTGGTGGTCAGTCATTAAAAAAGAAACGTCCGGTGCGTCCGGCTTCGGTCTGACGGTCCACCTCAAAATACACGTCATCAAAAATGCTTTCGACGCTTGGGACCGGGCTCTCGTCAGCAAACTTGGCCGACTCGCTGGCCTCGGTCTTGGCTTCGGCATCAATGGCTTCGTATTGTTCCTCGCTGAGGACTTTTTCCGAGATCAAAATCGATTTGAAAAGCCGGAGTGGGTCATGTTCTTTTTTGTAGCGTTCGATTTCCTCCTCCTCGCGGTAGCCGCCCTTGTGTTTGGCGTCGGCCACCGAGTGACCATAATAACGGTAGGTGTCAAACTCGAGAACCATGGGTTTTGACTCCTTGTGGGCGCGTTCAATGGCCTTTTGTGTGACGGCCCGAACTTCGTAAAGATTTTCGCCATTGGCCTGAGCCCACTCGATTTGGAAGGCTTCGGCGCGCTGGGCCAGGCACTTGTCGATCACCGACGAGCGTTGGAGGCTGGTGCCCATGGAGTATTTGTTGTTCTCGATGATGTAGATCACCGGTAGTTCGAAGAGGGCGGCCATGTTCAGGCTTTCGTAAAAGCAGCCTTGGTTAACGGCACCGTCTCCCAGAAAACAAAGGGCCGCCCCTTTGAGTCCCTTGTATTTGATTCCATAAGCGAGTCCAAGCCCCAGAGGGGTCTGCCCCCCAACAATACCGTGACCTCCCCAATAGTTTTTGTCAGGAGCAAAAAAATGCATCGACCCGCCCTTGCCCTTCGAGCAACCGGTGGCCTTGCCATAAAGTTCGGCCATGCATTCATTCATCCCCATGCCAACAGCCAGAGCATGACCATGGTCGCGGTAGGCGGTGATCACGTGGTCATCGTCGCCCATCAGAGACGTCGTCCCCGTCGCGATGGCCTCCTGACCAATGTAGACATGAAGGAATCCCCCCATTTTACCAACATTGTAGAACTTGAGAGCCGTCTGCTCGAACCGACGGATGCGCAACATCTGACGCAACAAGCCCAGCTTGTCCTCAGAGCTGAGTTTTGCGTTGATCGGTGCCTTGGCGTAATCGACCGGTTGTTTTTCTACTGCGGATTTGGGCATGCGTGGACGTTTTAAAATGGACGGATGGCAGAACGGTTGGAATCAGACCGGGAGAGCGGACTGACGGCAAGTAACATCCACGCTCTTGGCCGAATTGACAACTCGGAAATTGGTTATTTGATGAAGTAGCCGGAGACTCGCCAGACGCCCGCCTCATCCAACATAGGGGTGATGGTTTCCACGGAATCCGGTTTCCCGGCAAAATTGGTTTTGAACTGGATCACGACATACTTTCCATCCGGAGCTCCGGGAAGGGATGTCATGAACTGGGACCCAAGGAGCACCCGGGACTCCATCTTGCCCATGGGGTCTCGCACGCTCGAAATCATTTTATCCCAAGCCTGCTCGGAGATTTTTTCTTTAAAAAATGGTGCGGCCTCCTTCCAGCTTTCGCTGTATTTTTTGCTGTCCACAAGTGCCAGCCAGGACTCCGCGGCCTTGATGGCAGCTGGTTCGGGTTC
>JBGTAR010000284.1:0-17888 GCA_041749815.1 Terrimicrobiaceae bacterium | reverse complement strand
CAAAAATCGACCAAAAACCGGCTTGACTCAGAGGGATATGACGACAAGGGTTGGGGCCAACAAAAATTTTTATGTCAAGGAAATGCGAAATTACAGGAGCCACGCCCACGCGGGGATCAAAGATTCACCGGCGCGGTTTGGCCAAGAAAAAAGGCGGCATCGGCATGCACGTGACTGCCGTTACGCCCCGATGGCACCAGCCCAATCTCAAAACCAAGCGCGTCTGGGTCCCCGAACTCAAAAAATTTGTGGTCGTAAAAGCCACAGCCCGTGCGTTTAAGACGATCACCAAAAATGGTGCTCACAAGACGCTGACGAAGGCTGGCTTGATCTAACCTTTGGGCCAGCGGCCCAAACCACTTAAAACCACCATGGGCTACAGCGTTGCCAGCAAAAAATCCGGAAAGACCTACTTTCTTCATGAGCGCCGTCAGAAACTCAAAGGTGGACAAGAGGTGACCCTTTATTATTTTGCTGGCCAGCCTGGCGAAGGGTCGATTGATGCGCTCCCGACTGGCTACATCGTTTCGGAAAACGAGCGCACAGGCCTTCCTCTGCTCAAAAAGGGATAAGGCCGTGTTGGCAGGCCTTGGGCGGCCATGAAGCCAAAAGAACGCATTGATATCCTCTTGGTTCAGAGAGGGTTTTTTGATTCTCGCGAAAAAGCCAGGCGCGCCGTCATGGCCGGGGTTGTCTCTGTGGATGAGCGTCGTGTCGACAAACCGGGAACCCCCACACTGGCAGATGCCAAAATTGCCGTTGCAGCTTCCGAAAAATATGTGGGACGTGGAGGACTAAAGTTGGAGGCCGCTTTGGATGCCTTCAACATCCAAGTGAAGGGTCGGATCTGCCTGGACATCGGAGCCTCCACAGGCGGCTTCACCGATTGCCTTCTCCAGAGGGGCGCCCAAAAAGTGCACGCAATCGATGTCGGCCATGGCCAACTGGATTGGAAAATCCGCGAAGACCCGCGCGTGGTTGTCACCGAGGGTCTCAATGCCAGGAACCTCAGCGCGTCGGACGTGCCTGATGTGATTGACCTAACGGTTGCTGATGTCAGCTTTATCTCTCTGACGTTGATTCTTGGGCCGGCCTTTGCCCTGATGGCACCCGGAGCTGACGCGATTGTTCTGATCAAACCCCAATTCGAACTCTCCGCCAGCGAGGTTGGCCGGGGAGGTGTCGTGAAAGATCCCCTTCTTCGTGCCAGGGCGGCTGACAAGATCCGCAGTTTCGTGGAATCCAATGGCCACCAGTGGCTCAACCTGATGGATTCTCCCGTGCCCGGAAGAGAAGGCAATGTCGAGTTCCTCGCACATCTCCGTCCTTAGATCCTGCGCAGGCTTTAGATGCCCGTTCCGCTCAAAACAGATGCATTTGCCTTGGAAAGCACGGCAGATAAGGATTAATTGCGTTAAACATGAAGTTGCAGGATTTCCGATTTCTTGAAGACCCCCGCTTTCGCAAGGAGCGGCTCATGTGGATTATCCTCACACCGCTCAGCTTGTTGCTTCTTGGCGGGGTGATTTTTGCATTTTATCTTCAGCAAAAGGAGGCAACCGAAGAAGAAAGCGCCCGAAGAGAGGATTCCAAGCCCTATGTTGCGCCACCGGAGGTCCCTCTGACACCCGAACAACAAGCCAATCAAACTGTCGGAGATGCCCGAACGGCTTATACTGAAGGCCGCTTCGAGGAGGCAAGGGACTTGCTCGCAGAGGTGGATCTTAAATCATTGCACTCGACCACAGCTTGGGAGCTTCATGGACGACTGCAGGCGGCGTCAGGAGACAAAAAGGCTGCCGTGGAGAGTTTTTCCGAAGGGTTGGAAATCGAGCCCTCGCCGGGCCTTCTTTTTCGGAGGGCGCTGGTCCTCAGGGACCTTGGCAATCTTGATGCCTCCCTCGCCGACCTCCATCAAGCCGTGGACAAGGCCCCCAACGATCCGGTCCTCTCCAACGAATACTACCTCCTCAGGATTCAAATGGGCCAATCCGAGCAGGTGACCACAGAAATTGAGGCAATCCTCGCACAAACAGGCACCATAGGTTCCGAAAGGTGGGTGGTTGCCCTTGCCGGAATTTTCCTCGAGCGAGGCGATTATGCCGAGGGAGCCCGTTTCCTTGCTCTGGGCAAAAGTGCCCTCGATTCTGTCGCCTTCAAACAACTCCTCGACAACCCGATCATTCTCCGCCACCAGGGCCGCCCGGAGGTTCTCCCGCTCTACTTGCAGAATCTTTAAAAACGTCTGGCGGATTGTTGAAAACCGCGACAAAAACGATTAAAAAAAGGGGCTTTTTTTATTGACGTATCATTTCCCTTTGGAATACAACCTGTCGCATGATGAAATTGAGTCTTATCTTCATCGCGCTCATTGCGTTGGTTTCCACATCTCAGGCAACAGTCGTGACGGTAGGGGTGGGGAATTGGCCAACGGTGGTCGCTCAAACCTTCGACATTAAACCTGCGGCAGCCAATTCGGAGAACATTGCGGCGACAGGTTTTCGGATTCTCCTGCCAGGTAACACGGAAACAATTGCGCTGTGCATCGAGCTCGGCCAATTTATCACACTTGGCTCAGGGACAATCCTTAACGACAATTCTTTCGAGAACGCGAGTTCCCTGTCCAGCGCGGCACGCGGGAGTGCCACCGGTCCAGACGGCACGGCAGACGGAGCCAACATCACTTTGGGAACTAATGGCGGTATTGGTGACCTGAGGGCAGCACAGGTCAGGTATTTGTTTGATAATTTCTGGGAGGGAAGCACACCATCCGCCTGGACAAATCCCACCGTGAGTATTCCCGCAATTCAGTTGGCCCTCTGGGAGCTTACTCATGATTTCAATTTCTCATTGGTCAACGAAAATGCCTACAGCACAGAACTTTACGTTAACGACCCAGGCTCACTCATGGGCGATGCCCTCTCGGCATACGAGGAGGCAACAATCATGGTGGCGGCTGTCGAAAATGCCAATGTCTCCACCAGTTACTCCAGCACCACCTGGCAGGTGGTTCTTTTGGAAAACAGCGAATACGTGTCTTCTCCAGCCAATGGTGTCGTTCAGGATCTCGTTTACGCCACAGCCATCCCTGAGGCCTCCACCGTTGCCTTGGTCCTGACGAGCTTGGTGGTGTTTGCCGCCCGCCGCAATCGTCGACTCCCGCAAGCAGGGTAAAAAGCCTACTCCAGAAGTTTTTTCGAAATTTCTCAGATTTCCTTTGACTACGTAATTTAGTCATGTATGCTACCAGTTGCATGAAATCAACTCTCAACTTGGTGGCTTTTGCCTTGAGCTGCTTGTCAGCTACCGCACAATCGGCGGTGGTGTCGGTGAATGTTGGTGTTTATTCGCCGACAAGCTACAGCCAAACCATGAGCCTTGGACTGCCGCGCAGTGGCACCAATGAAACCCTGAATGTCCCGGCCACCGGATTTCGACTCACGCTTCCGGGCAGTGCGGAAACGCTGGGGTTCTGCATCGAGCTCGGCCAATCTTTGAGCACAAATACTTCTTATTCCTACGAGAATGGAAATTCGCTCTCGAGAGCAGCACGCGGGAGTGGCACCAAGAGCGGTTCAACCGTCGGCACCAACCGGGGAGCAAATGTCCAAACAGGCGCATCAGGTGGAATCGGAGATCTGCACTCCGCACGGATTCGCTATCTTTTCGACACATTCCTGCAAAGCACCACCGCTTCCAGCTGGACGGATCCAACGATCAGAATCCCTGCGTTTCAATTGGCCGTTTGGGAGCTTTCCCATGACATCGATTTCTCTCTGGCGAACAACACAAGCCTGAGCACAGATTTCTACGTCACATCAACAACCGGAACGGCCGCCGTCTATGATCGTGCGGCGACGTTGGTGGCAGCCGTCAAAGCCGCTAATGTCACCGCCTCCTACGTAAGCACCAAATGGGAGGTTGTGCTTCTTGAAAACAGTTCCTACGCCACAGGGGCTGCCAATGGAACGGTCCAGGACTTGGTTTACGCCAAAGCCATTGCTGTCATTCCTGAGCCCACCACCGTCGCCTTGCTTCTTGTCGGGGCAATGGCCATTGCATCAAGGCGGCGGCGCTGATTTCAGGAGGCTCAGGGACCACTCGGCAAGCAACGCCCCGAGATGATCCGCGCTGCTGGGGGCGGCTTTTGAAACTGACTCTTTGATGAAGCAAAACCTCGTGTTGTCGTTACAGGCGGCATCCTGTTTGAGGGATTGTTCTACGGCCCTGCGGGTTATTATTCTTTAGACGCCAACAGCCTGTTTCCAATCCAGCGGAAGAGATCGGCGCTCCAGGGGTGGCCGTCCTTCATTCCCAGGCCATGTCCGCCATCCTGAAAGATATGACACTCAAAAGGGACACCGGCTCCCGCGCAGGGCGGAAGCAAAAACCAGCACATTCTCCACCGGCACGGACGGGTCCTCCCATGTGTGCCAAAGGAAACAAGGAGGAGTCTCGGGGGTCACATGTCTCTCCGCTGAGAGTTCTTCCAGAAGTTCTTGGGAAGGATTTTCACCAAGCAAGTTTTGACGGGAGCCGCCATGGGTTTTTTCTGTCATCGTAATGACAGGATAACAAAGGATACCCAAATCCGGACGTGAACTCTCCCGCTCGACCAGATCGGGGTGCGTGGGATTTCCGTGGTCCCACTTGGTGAGAAGGGTTGCTGCCAGATGCCCGCCTGCCGAGGAACCGATGATGAGGACTTTGTTGGGATGGAACCCATCGATGGAGGCTCTTGACCGGACCAACCGCAAGGCCCGTGCGGCATCTTCGAGCATGGCGGGGTGGCGGTGTCCCCCCGAGCCAAGACGATAATTCAACACATAGCTCCGAAAGCCGTGGAGTTGGAAGAGCCCAGCGTATCCCTCGCCTTCTTGAGAGGACAGCATTCCATAACCACCTCCTGGGAGGATAAGAACGGCCGCATCCGTGTGCCGGGTTCCGAAGGGCTCATAGATATCCAGCGTGGCGACGGAAAGGGCGGGATTAGCGGGATTGGGAGGATGAACGGGGATGGTTTGCATGAATGAGGGGCTCAAGTTTCAAAGCGAAGACGGTGCTCCAGCAAGCGCGAGGCCAGAGAGACAGGAATCGTCAGAATGAGGTAGCCCACGGCGAGGGGCAGAAAACTTTCCAGAGTGCTGAAGGTTGCGGAGTTGACTTGCTGGGCAGCGAGCGTGAATTCGGAAATGCCCAAAATGGACAGCAGGGAGGAGTCTTTGATGATCGATGCAAATTGCCCGGCGAGTGGCGGCAGGGAGTGACGCAGGGCTTGGGGAAACACAATGAAACGATACGTCTGAAACGTTGTCAGACCAATCGCCCGGGCGCTTTCCCGCTGAGAAGCGCCAACACTTCCAATGCCAGCTCGCACAATTTCCGCGATGTAGGCCCCGGAAAAAAGGGAAAGAGCAATCACCCCGGCGCTGAGGCGATCCTGCCAGCCCAGGGGGTTGGCGACGACGTAATAAAAGAAAAGTAGCAGCACAAGAAGTGGCATGCCCCGCACCAGCTCGATGTAGAGGGTTGCCAGCCCTTTGAACGGAAGAAAAGTCGAGCGCCGTAAGAGGGCGGCAGCCGTGCCAATCAAAAGGCTCAGGACCAACGCGGCGGCGGAAAGTTGAACGGTCAGAATCCACCCCTTCCAAAACACCACCCGATACCCCCAAACCGCCTCCCAATTTTTGGTGGCCCCGGCAAGAAATGCCCAACACAGAGCCGCCAGAATAAGCATGCCAAGCAAGGAAAGAACAGCCTTGGCCCAAAACGGCGAAGGAGACTGGGGCCGATCAAAAACCAAGGCACTCAGGTTTGTCATAAAACCTCGCCAAAATAAATCGAACGCAGAACCACTTTGTTTTGGATCAGCGTCGCATGAGCCGCCAAGGGTGAGGCACAGCCTCCCCCCATCGCCAAAAGCAGCGCCCTCTCGGCATTCACACACCGGGCTGTGTCTTCATGATGGATGGCCTCAAGCACTCGCAGGGTTTCTTCATCGCCCTCCCGGCACTCCAACCCAAGGGCGCCCTGACCCGGCGCCGGAAGCATTCCAGGCTCAACGGTCACAAAAAGGCCTTCTGGCACAATATGGTGTCCCAGCCGGTCCAGCCCGGCTTTCGCAAGCACCAAAGCATCCAGAGCCGGATCTTCCGAAAGTTTTCTCAGCCGTGTGGGCACATTGCCCCGAATGGGGCTGATGCGCAGGCCGGGGCGGAGGTATTCGATCAGACATTCGCGGCGATGACTGGACGTCGCCACGGTGGCACCATCCGGCAATCCGGCGAGACCCCCCTGATGTTTTGATACAAGCACATCCGCAAAATCCGCACGCTCGGGGATGGCTCCCATCACAAGACCCGTCGGCAATTCGACAGGCAGGTCCTTCAAACTGTGAACCGCCACATCAATCTCCCGAGACAAAAGCGCGTCCTCAAGTTGTTTGGTGAAGAGTCCCTTGCCGAGGCTCCCGGGATTGGTCAGGTCAATGTCCAGACGCTCATCCCCGATGGTTTTGATGATGCGCGTATCGACAACAAGATCTGGGTGATTGGCGATCAGCAAATCGTGCACGATGGTTGCTTGCGCCAGAGCGAGTGCACTGCCTCGTGTTCCGAGGATAAGCGTCTTCATGACCTTAATTCCTGATCGGTTTGCAGCCATCCCACGAAGGAGCTGACGTGGTTACCGATCATTTTTTCACAACGCTCCAGTTCTCCGCGACGGACATCCAGGGCCTGACGTGCGATCCCCTCCAATGAATCGATATCGTAGAGGAACACCCCATCAATGGCGCTGATTTCCGGGTCAGCATCACGAGGCACCGCCAGGTCGATCACAAAAAGTGGTCGACCGTTGCGGGCTTCCATCATCGTGGCGAGTTTTTCGGGGGTGATAATAAAATGCGGGGCCGAAGTTGAGCAGATGATCACATCGACATCCGTGAAGGCGTTCTGCCAATTGTCAAAATGAATTGCCATTCCGCCAATTTCCTCCGCCAGCCTGGCGGCCCGTTCAAAGTTGCGGTTTGAGACAATCACGGTTCTGACACCCCGCGAAACCAGACTTCTCGCCGTGCGTTCACTGGTGTCGCCGGCACCAAGAATCATGACCCGCCGTCCGGTCAGATTGCCAAAGATTTTTCCCGCCAGTTTGACGGCCACTGCTCCCACGGAGGTGGCACCGCGCGTGATCCGGGTCTCGGTTCGCACATGTTTTGCGACCCGAAAGGCTTTTTGAAAAAGTTTGTTCAGGTGGCGGTTGGTTGCTCCACAATCCGAGGCGGCCGAGTAAGCTTGTTTGACTTGGCCAAGAATTTCCGTCTCGCCGGTGACCATCGAATCCAAGCCGCTGGCCACGCGAAAAAGATGACGGACACTGCGCCGGGTGTCGTGCAGATAAAGCGGAACCTCCATCCCGGCTCGCTTCTGGAAAAGCTGTGAGAGCCCCCTGGCGGCAATGTCAGGACAAGGATTGGCGGCATAGATCTCCACGCGGTTGCAGGTGGAGAGCACAACGGCTCCTGACGTGCCCTCAATGGCACGAACATCGCGGAGGACATCTGTCATCTCCTGCCCGCTCACCGCAAAACGTTCCCGCACATCGACCGGCGCGGATTCATGATTCAGACCGGCACAAACTATATTCATGGGCAGTTGGAGCGGTGGCGGCTGGCTGAAAGGCGCCCGTTGATGCGCGAACGGATACCCTGCCGAGTGTTGCAGAAACAAAGGCCTCCTGTCGAACGCCGGGTGTGCACCAAATCCCGGGCTGCCGCCATCCCTGCGGGCACACAACCCGCCGGGGCGGGATTTAGAAAGATTTGGTCCATGAGAAACCCATAAGGTATGGGAGTCGGGCGCCAGAATCAAATTTTAAGGAAGGGAATCCCCAGGCTTGGGCCAGGGCTCCCTGGAGCAACGACCTACCCATTTTGAATCGCATCCAGCGGATTCATTCCCGCACATGCTTGGAGAGAGGCAGCAAAAGCACATTGGTTTGGGTTCTGGCAAGAAAGGTTGCAGCGAATCCCCCCGCAAGCCTGGGAACCAAACCGGCTCGGGAGTGCGTCCGGAGAATCACCAGGCCCGCACGGTGTTCGATGGCAAATTCGGAAACGGCCCTCGCCGGATCTCCTTCGAGAACGCGAGTCTCCACGGTATGGCAGAAGGCGCTCATTTCAGCGCGGTGGTTCTCAAGATGTTTGGTCATCTCCTCCCTTTGCAGACGAAGGAGATCGCGCGAGGCGGCCGGCTGCAAAAGCCCGGCTCCGCCTTTTCCGGTTTGAGGATCGAAGGACTCTCTGGCCACGGCCACAAGGCACACGGACACCTCGAATGTCCTCACAATCTCCAAACAAGCCTGCCAGCCCTCCTCATGCCGCGGGTCGGCGTCATCGGGAATCACAATTGTCTCAAACGGATGGCTCTCGCCCCCGGCATACGAGCCCTTGGCAATCAAAATCGGGTCAAGGGAATGTCCGGCCACACGTTCCGGCAGCGATCCTTGCAGGAGCCTTCGAAGATTGGCACCTCCGTGCGGGCTCATCACCAACATATCATGGTCCTTGCGGGCCATGCGGTTGGCGATACACACATCCACCGGGTTGAAAGCGGAAGCATCCACCTCGGAGGTGACCGGGACTTCCCGGGGAATCAAACGGCGCGCAGCCTCTTTGAGATAAGCAAGGGCTTCGGCTTCCTCCCTCAGGTGGGGCTCTCCGTGAATTCGTGCGGGGGCATCACGCTCGAGCACATGAAAAAGTGTCACCGATCCCCCGGTCCGAGCCGCCCATGCTCCCGCCAACCGACCACCGTGCTCTGCAAAGGAGCTGCCATCAAGGGCGACAAGAAGCTTGCGATACATGGCGGGGGATCAGGGTCTAAGAATTCCCCAGACCAGAAAGAAATTCAAGAGAAGGATCGCCACCGCGCACGCCCACCCGAAAAAATTTGTGATCGGCGCGTTCACAAGCGATCCCATCAAGGACTTGTCATTGGTGAAAAGAAGTAGCGGCACCACAGCAAAAGGCAGCCCAAGACTCAGCACAACCTGACTCATCACCAGACTCTGCGTGGGATCAAAACCAAGGATAATGATCACCAACGCGGGGACCATTGTCACCAGTCGGCGCACGGCCACAGGAATCGATCGCCTCAGGAATCCCTGCATGATGACCTGTCCTGCCATGGTGCCGACCAGCGATGACGAGAGCCCCGAGGCCAGAAGAGCAAAACCAAAGGCGGTTTTGGCATAAGGCCCGAGCGAGGTTTCCAAGGCCTGATAGGCCGTTTCGATGCTGGCCACCTCCGGACGGCCGCGGAAATGAAAAGCGGCGGCCGCCGTAACCAACATGGCCCCGTTCACAAGCCCGGCAAGCGGAAGAGCCAGCCCCACATCCAGAAATTGCATCCGATGAAGGCGTTTTTTTTCGGCATCTGTCGTTGTGGGAATCCGGCCCTGGGTCAGCGAAGAATGCAGAAAAATGGCATGGGGCATCACCGTCGCCCCAAGAATTCCCGCAGCAAGCCAGAGGGCATCGATCCGGTCATGGCTGGGAAGTGTCGGGACCAGACCTCCCAGCATCGCAAGCGGCTCGGGCAAAGCCATAACAATCTCAGCAAAATAACAGCCCGCAATAAACAACACAAATCCCGCGATCAGCCACTCCATGGTTCGAAAGCTGCGTCCATGCAACATCAGCAGCAGGAGCACAATCACCGCTGCGCCGATGGCCGCCCACCCCAGAGGAATGCCGAAGAGAAGGTGCAGCCCAAGCGCCGCTCCCAGAAATTCTGCCAGGTCCGTCGCAATGACCACAATCTCCATCAGAACCCACATCCCAAGCACCACCGGTCGGGGGAACCGTTCCCGGCAAGCCTCCGCAAGGTTCAACCCCGAGGCGACTCCCAGCTTGGCAGAAAGCAACTGAAGCAACATTGCTGCCAGATTGGACGCCAGAATCACCCAGAGGAGAGTGTATCCAAACCGGGACCCTGCCTCGATGTTGGTCGCAAAATTTCCAGGGTCAATGTACGCCACGGCCGCGATAAAGGCCGGCCCCACAAAAAGCAAGGACCCGCGCAGCCTGCCACGCCGCCGCCCTGAATCCGCCAGAAGGTCCTGCGCCTTGCGGACCAGAACCCGGTCGCCGGACTGCGACCCGGAGCTCTCCGGTTCCGGTAAATTCTGCACGATCTCTGTTTTTACCCCCAATGCCTTGAGCCGTCAATGGGGATGGGGGGGCGAAAGAACCCCGCTCGGGCGGGATTAAAAGTGGGGAGGTGGCGGCAGTTGCTTGTTCCGCGACTTCTCAGATTGCGGTTTCTGATAATGAAACGCTGTGACCTTGATTAACCCGCGAGTTCTTCGGCCGGATAGGTCCAGATTTCGCTGAGGGTGGGATGATAGTGGGGGATGATCGCTAACTGAGCAGCCGTGGAGCGAAAGGCCATGGCTACGACCACCTCGTGGATGAGGTCCGAGGCATGAGGTCCAACCACCGCGCCTCCGAGAATCTCCCCGGAGTCCGGGCTGACAAGGAGTTTGACAAAACCTCTTGTGGCGCCGGCAAGCAGCGATTTGCCGTGATCATCAAAAGGATAAGTGGCGACTTTGTAAGGAATGGCGTTTTCCTGGGCCTCGGTTTCGGAGAGGCCGACGACACCGATTTGAGGCTCCGTAAACACCGCATAGAGCTTCAGTCGGTAGTCCATGGTCTCCAGGGCGTGCTCGCCCCTCAGAAGTCGGGCCGCATTGCGAGCCGCGAGTTCCCCTTGCTGAATGGCAATATGGACCACTTCATAGGGGCCGCAACAATCCCCTGCGGCAAAAATATTGGAAGCAGCCGATTGCTGGGTGGGCGAAACTTTGATGGCTTTGTGATGGAGTTCGACGTCTGTGTTCTCCAAGCCAAGCGGCCTGAGGTTGGGGATTCTCCCCAAACCATTAAACACCGCCGCGGCCGCGGCTTCCACAAGCTGCCCGTTGTGCTCAAACTCGACCCGATAAGTCTCGCCAGCCCGTTCGACACACAACAATTTAGTGCGGGTGTAAATTTCCATCCCACGGTCCCGGAATGCCATCTCCACGGTGTCAGCGACATCCCCATCCACGCCGCTCAAGAAGTGCGGACTGCGCTGAATGATGGTAACCCGAACCCCCATGGCATGCATGTAGTGCGCCATTTCAAGCGACACCGGGCCAGCTCCGAGAACAATCACCGAGTGGGGTAATTCCTGGGCATCAAGGATCTCGTCACTGGTGAGAGCACCCACATCATCCAGCCCCGGCACGTCGGGGTTCGAGCTTTTCGAGCCTGTGGCAATGAGGAAATACGAGGATTCTATGACAATACGCCCTCCGTCGAGTAGCCGCACATCCACCTGATTTCCGTCCAGAAATGAGGCCAATCCCCGAAAAAAATCAAAGGTGCCGCCTTCAAGTTGCTTCCGGCGGTAGTCGGCAAAACCACCAATCAGAGATCGCTTCCGCGCAATAATTGCCTCCAGGTCCGCATGGACCCCCGAGACCCGCACGCCAAATTCTTCCCCCTCCCGGGCTGCAAGGATCCGGTTCGCGCTCTCAATGAGGGCCTTGCTGGGCATACACCCCCGCAAAATACAGAGGCCACCCACGTCGCCGCCCCCTTCGATCACGGCCACCTTCAAACCCAAACCGGCAGCCGTCCTTGCAGCTGCATAACCGGCACTCCCCCCGCCGATAACCACAAAATCGTAGGAGAATTCATTACTCATTGTGAAAAGCAGCTTACTCCAACCCCTGCCAGTTTGCACGCAGAATCCAGAAAATCCCTACCAGCGTTGGAACAGCACAGAAGCTCAGCGGACTAGCCTCAGGAGTTGGACTCAATCGAACACGATCGGAGGCTGGAAAGCTTCATTAGGCCTCTGAGAGTTTTCCAAACCGGTTGGCAATCGCCAGCGCCGGGTCGACGGGCACATCGGCACGTTGAACGCCCTTCGGAACGTTGATCACTGGAACGGGCCTGAGTTTTTTTCCATCAAACTGCGGGAGCCATGTGGCTTCTGCGACCAACATCTCGGCAACCATCTCGCGGATTTCCTGCAGGGTTAGAACTGAGGCTGTGAGCGGGTCCATCGCCACGGCGTTCATGACCAACTCCGGGTTACCGGTAAAGCAGGCTTCCACAACCAAACCCTGCACCTGCACATTACTCATGTTGAGCGCTGCGCATTGGCTCGGGAGATTGCCCACCACCGTGGGGTTCAAGCCAGTGCGATCCACATAGACCGGCACTTCCACACAGCACCCCTGCGGAAGATTGGTGATATAGCCGTCATTGCGAATATTTCCGTTGAATCGAAAAATATTTCCGGTCTCCATGGCCTCAATGATGTGGGAGCAATATTCTGCGCTGCGCGGCCCCAACTCCGTGGACTCGATGGAGAGAGGGTCAACCTTGGCAAACTTCTCGGCAAGCATCGCACAGTATTTATAATAAGCGCCGCTCTCGCCGCCAAAGGCGGGTTCGTCACAATAAAGGTCGATCGCTTTTTTATTTTTGCGAAAATACGGAAGATACTCGGAAAGGTGCCCGGTGCTCTCAGTCATAAAATAACCAAAATGCCGCATGACCTCGGCGCGGACCTTCTCGTTCACATAGTGGCCGGGTTTTTCAAAGTTTGCCTTCAGAACCGGATAGAGATCCCGGCCTTGATGCTCCAGTCTGAGGAACCAGCCCATGTGGTTGATGCCAGCACAGACAAAATCGATCTCGTTCTTTGGCACCCCGGTGTAGCTCGCGATCAAATCCATGGTTGTCTGGACACCATGACAAAGCCCGACAAATTGAAGCCCATTTACGCGCCCCAACGCCCAACAACACATCGCCATGGGATTGGCATAATTAAAAAGGATCGCGTTTGGACAAAGCTCACGCATGTCGTTTGCGATCTCCAACAGCGCAGGAATATGACGCAGCGCACGAAACACCCCTCCTGGCCCCATAGTGTCACCGATACATTGGTCGACCCCGTATTTCAGAGGGATCTCATAGTCCTGTCGAAACTCCTCGACCCCTCCGGATTGGATCATGACGATCACATAATCCGCATCTTTCAGCGCCTCCCTCCGATTGATGGTGGAGACGATGCTTGCATCAATCCCGTTATCCTTGACCATTCGCTTCACGAAGGATTCCATCTTGTCCAAACGTGTGTGGGTCTGTGCCATCAACCGATACTCGCTCCCCGCGAGCGCGGGCGTGGCGAGAAAGTCCGACATCAGGGTTTTGCAGAAGACCAAGCTTCCTGCACCAATCATAGCAATTTTAGCCATAGTTTATCGTTTGTGGGAGGTCATGCCTCAGATTCCTTCGTTAAAAAAGACACAGAGTCCGTCTTTTCCCGGAGCAATGACGTCAAGCCGCCCCGTGCCACGCAAGTCAGCAAGGGCAAATTGGATACCGCAGCCTTTGCCAATGCCGGGAGAGCCATAAGAGATGACCTGTTTGGCAAAACCATTGCCAGTCCATTTGAAATAATAAATGCCGAGGTCATCGAATTCGCCTGGATCATGACCGCAGTGAGCAAGGTATCGTTTTCCAGTGATGAGTTCCGGTTGTCCATCGCTGTCAATGTCGGCCCAATGGAGGTCATGGTATTGGCTGTGGGAGAGATCGATTGCGTGTTTTGTCCATGAGCGTTTGCCATGCGCCCCTGCGGTCTGCTTCCACCAACTCAACCCATAGGAATGACTGCTGCCGACGATGAGTTCGTTCACACCATCGCCATCGACATCAACCACCAACACAGGAATACTGGCATCACTGCCGAGGTCGAACTCTTCCGTGAAGGTCCATTCGCCCGCAAGCGGACCGGATGCCGGTGCCTTGAGAATACCTTTGGGGGTCACAAACTCACCCTGACCGTCTCCATCCACATCCCCAAAACCCAGGCCATGACCAAGGCCATGCGGGTAAATCACGTGGCGCTTCCACTCCCCTGATCCCATAAGTTTGTAGGCACAGAGAGCATTGCCAGGGGTGTTTGGCACGATCTCCAGTTGGCCATCACCATCAAAGTCCCAAGCACGGGTGGTCTCAATGCTGCCAATGTTTTCGGCAATGACGTGGTCTTCCCACACCTGCATTCCCCAGCCAAACTCATGTTTACCGGGATTTTTTCGCCAGCGCAGGGATTTTCCCCACCAACCACCGGTAACGAAATCCAAACATCCATCCCCATCCACATCCATGGGGATCACGGAGAACTCGTCATAATAATCGCGGTAGCGCGGCATTTTATCGGCGATGATAAACTTCTCACGAAAGTCGGGCCCCCGGTACCAATAACCACCGGTAACAATGTCAGGCACGCCGTCGCCATCGACGTCAAATATGCCAACAGCTTCAAACGTTTCGGCTGAGATAAACTTACGAAGGAATTTGACCGGCATGGCTTAGTCTTTCTTTAGAAGGCGGATGTATTCGCGCGCGATGCGGATGTCCTCGAGGCCTTCAGCTGCAAGACAGGGCGCGGGGGCCTCGCCGCGCACGGCCTTGATAAAATTGAGCGCTTGATTGCGCATGGCGTGCAACCATGGAAAGGTCGGACGAATCGTGACTGGCAGCGCCCCCTGACCGGGATCCTTGAGTATCTCCACCTGTCCACAGCGGTTGTAAGCAACCGGTGCAGGCAGATCCAGTTTCACATAGCCCTTTTTGAACGCCACCAATGCGGATTCCTGCCAGTCCAAGGTCGTGTTATATGCCGCCATCTCGATACTGCATGGCACGCCGCTTGCGCTGTGCGCCACAAACAGCACCTTCGCGGGATCGGCATAACTCACCGTGTAGGACTCTCCCAGCAAATGACGGAGAAGGTTGACCTGATGGATGTAATAATTCACGAAGGTTTCATATTCGCGGGCTGTTGCCTGATCCATGTCTTGAGGCAAGGGGTCAAACTCAAGATCTCCCAAAGGTTCTTTGGAATGAATCATGTCCGAAAATCCTGCAGCAATCCAATCCCCCGGCGGCATCGCAATCCGGACAAACTGCAGATTTCCGAATTCTCCGGATTGCTTCCACTCCTTGATCACCTGCACGGCATATTCGGTCGCCGGATCACTTCGCTTGTGGTATCCGAGCATCAGCCATGTCTTGTTCTCATCGAGGGCTCGCAGGATTTTCTCTCCGCAGGCGATGGACCCGGCAATCGGCTTTTCCGTGAAAATGGGGACACCGGCTTTGGCCAGCTCTGGAACCAAATACCCATGGCGGGTGAACGGCTGTGAGGCCACGATGGCATCCAACTTCTCGGCTGCCAGCATCTGCTCATGGTTTTCATAAACCCGCGGAATACCGTATCGCGCGGCCACATCGACGGCGAGTTTTGGGCGGATTTCTGCAAGGGCAACTATTTCGCATTCCTCAGCCAGGCTGGGGCTGGCATAGTTGCGCAAGTGGGCGCATTGCCCCATGGAGCCAACACCCACAAATCCGATCTTGATACGTTTGGAGGACATACCCGCAACTTTGCGGATAATTCTTGAAATTGTGAATAGCCTCCGTTGCTTTCTTTTGTCATTTATTGCTCATGAAAAAAGCTCCAATGAGGTTTCTGGGTTGCGGTGAGATTTTTCCGGACCGTCACTGGCGGATGCGACCACACTTCCATCCGTTCCATGAGCTGATTGTGGTAAAAAGTGGCTCAATGCTTTTAAAAACAGCGCTTGGCCATCACGTTGTCCGCTCTGGTGATGTCCTTTTTTATGAGGCCGGATTAATTCATGAAGAAATATCAGTGCCGGAAGATCCCGTAAACACGAGATTCCTCTCTTTCGAAGCTGATCAGTTATTGCCCCATTTCCCCCTCCTGATGCATGACCCCGAGGGGCGACTCATCGAGCTTCTTGGTTGGATGCGTCGCGACCATGATCTGGGGCGGCCTCTGGCAGACTGTTTTTCGCTTCTTGACACAATCATCAGGGAATTGTGTTGGACCCTTGCTCAGCCAAAGAATGTCTGGCTGGAAAAGGTTCGCGATCACCTGCGATCACAATTCGCCAGTAAACTCAGCCTCGCAGACGTCGCCCGCCATGCTGGCATGAGCCGGTTTGCCTTTGTGCGAAAATTTAAACGTTTGAGTGGCCTCACACCGATGGAGGATTTGCGACAAATCCGTTTGCGGGAGGCTCGCAACCTGCTCTTAAGCAGCGATCTGCCCATGAAAGCCATTGCCGCCCGCGTCGCAATCGGTGACGAATACCAGCTCTCAAAAATGTTTCGACGCCAATTTGGCGTGGCCCCAAGCCGCATGAGGGGTCACCCAGCAGCCGAATAATCAGGAAAAAGTAACAGCACCCATCTTTGCAAAACACTTGCAACTAGACCCTAAACCCGCCAAATTCCTCCCCCATGAAACATCTGACGCTCCTAGCAATTTTTTGGGCTTGGGGGGTTTGTTCTGCCCTGGCTCAGGGACCTGGGCAGGGCTCTGATAAGCTGGTGGTTGCCTCGCTGAGCACGGTTTTAAGCGACTTTGCGAGAATCGTGGGTGGAGACCGTGTGGAGGTTGTGGAAATTCTCAAGCCGGGCGACGACCCTCACCTTTTTGAGCCGGGACCTGTCGATGTGAAGACGATTTCCCAATCGCAAATTGTCCTCGCCAACGGGCTTGGCTTTGAGGCTTATCTCGAAAAATTAAAAGCAGGCGTGGGCCAAGGACCAATTTTTCTGGTTCCGGGCGAGGCGGTCAGGCCCCTGTTTTTGGACAACGATCACGATCACCATGATCATGACCACTCGCATGCCGACGGCGTCGACCCCCACTGGTGGCACAGCATTTCCAATGCAAAGATTGCGGTGCGGGAAATCCGGGAGGCTTTGATCAAAGTCGACCCTGCCGGTGCCCCGGCCTATCAAAACAATGCCAAGGCCTATCTGGCCGCCCTGGATGAATTGGAGAAAGAGTGCAAACTGGAGGTTGCCAGGCTCCCAAGATCCCATCGCGTCCTGGTCACATCGCATGATGCGCTCGGCTATTTCGCAAACGACTATGGTTTCACAATTCTGCCCGTGCAGGGCATCAGCACCTCCGACGAACCGTCATCCCAAAAAATCAAAGACCTGATCGGCAAAATCAAAAGCCTGGGCGTCAAAGCCATCTTTGCCGAGAACATTGAGAATCCCAAAGTTTTGGAAGAGCTCACTCGCGAAACCGGCGCAAAAATTGGAGGGGTGCTTTATGCGGATGGCTTGGGGGAAGGCAAGGCAGCCACCTATGCGGAAATGGTCCGTCACAATGTCAAAACAATCGTCGGAGCCCTCGAATGAAAGCTTCCAAGCTTGCCTTCCACTTCTGCCTTGAGAATCTGAGATCCCTGTGAGAGGAAACCCCCGCTTAAGACTGGCTTTGGTTGCCCTTGGGATTGGCCTTCTGGGGGTTCCCGTGTGGAGGATCACGCAGACGCGCGAGCTGCCTCCAGTTGTGAAAACACCAGCCGTAGTCGAAGATCTGATTCAAATAGACCTGATGATCGAAAGCAGTGCGCCGTGCCGCGTGGAGGTCATGAACGCCAACTCCCGCATTTTTTCGGAGGAAGTGGAATCCGCACCTGCAAAAACCACGGTTCAGATTCCCAACGTGGGGGCAGACCTTGTGGTGAGGGCCACTGCGAATGAACCGGGTCAGCGCTTTGCCGTGCGGGTACGGGCTGGCCACGACGGATCAGATTTGGTGGATGCCTCATTTTGGGGTGATGGCGAATTGGCCGGAGTCCTGGCTGTGTCAGCAACCAAGGAGGTGAGGTAACCGATGGATGCTCGATCCAACTGCCTGGTTATTGAAAATCTGACGGTTTCTTACAACAGAATCCCCGCCGTCCATCATCTTAACCTCTCC
>JBGTAR010000283.1:0-9208 GCA_041749815.1 Terrimicrobiaceae bacterium | reverse complement strand
CCGCTACAACCCTCATATCCACACCCGACAGCTTTTTTATGCCCTCGTCAAAGCTCTTGACCAGTCACCGACCCTCTTTCCCGCATGGCAAGACCCGGGGCCACTCCCCCCACCCCGCCAGTTGATTATCCAAAAAGAGGCAATCGCGAGTATTCGCACCAAACTTCTGGAAAAACTGGGAGGCTCCGAGCTTCCCCCCATCATCTTGCTGAATGCCAACTGTAGTGACATGATCCCGCTTCGACGCTGGGCCTCAGATCGATTCATCGAACTGGCCCGCCGGATTTTAAAAACGCATCCTGAAGCCGCCGTGGTTTTCACCGGGGCTCCCATCGAAAGTGAGCAGGCCCAACTTTTGGCCGATGAAGTGGGTTCGGATCGATGCCTCTCTCTGGCTGGAAAAACCAGCCTTCCCGAGCTTTTTGCCCTGTATTCCATGGCACGTGCGCTTGTGACCAATGACAGTGGCCCGGCACATTTTGCATCGCTCACCTCGATCCGCATCATCACCCTTTTTGGGCCGGAGACACCATCCCTGTTCGGCCCCGTTTCCGAAAGTGCTGTTTCCATCACAGCCGGTCTGCCCTGCAGCCCTTGTGTGAGTGCGCAAAACAATCGCCTCAGCGCCTGCAAAAACAATCTCTGCATGCAGGCCATTTCCGTGGACCGCGTGTTTGCGGAGGTGACCAAGAGTTTGGCCTCTTAAAAGCGGCGAACCTGGAGGTTTGCAATGAAACCTCGGTTCGGGGAGTTGAGGATGCGACCTCGACGCGTGACGATTTGTTGAGGAGCACCCTTGAATCTCCTTGGAACTCGGCATAAAACGTCAGGATGCCTCCTTCTTTATCAACGGAAACCATCAGCCTTCGCCAAAAGCGAGGGGTTGTTGGTGCACCGCATCAGGAAACGAGCATCATGCTTTCAGCGAAGCTCAATGAACTCTTTGATTCTGGCTATGGAAAAGACGATATCTTCGGGATCGTGATTCCTCTCCTGATGCAGGGCAAAATCCGTGTCAATCGCGGCAACGAGACGGAGCGACTGGAGATAGAAGACCAAGACCTGAGGCTACAGCGCACTGCAGCGATTCAGATCTTTGAAAACTATCTCCAGACCCGTGAGAACAAGCCCTCTGTGCCAACGATCATCCTGCCGCGGCCCAGAGAGTAAACTCAGTAACGGTAATGCTCGGGCTTGTAGGGACCTTCGACCGGGATTCCAAGGTATTCCGCTTGGGACTTGGACAGCTTGGTCAGCACCACCCCAATTTTTTCCAAATGGAGGCGTGCCACTTCTTCGTCGAGCTGTTTGGGGAGACGGTAAACCGTCTTTTTGTATTTGGCCTTGTTCTGCCAGAGATCAATTTGGGCCAGCGTCTGGTTTGTGAAGGAATTTGACATCACAAAGCTCGGGTGACCGGTCGCGCAGCCAAGATTCACAAGGCGCCCGTCAGCAAGCAGGTAGATACTTTTTTTCCCGCCGGGAAGATAATAACGATCGTATTGTGGTTTGATGTTTTCAACACGGATACCCTTATGGGATTTAAGCTCTTCCACTTGGATTTCGTTGTCGAAGTGACCAATGTTACAAATGATGGCCTGGTCTTTCATCGCAAGCATGTGCTTGAGCGTGATGATGTCCTTGTTGCCGGTCGTGGTGACATAGATGTCGCCAATGGCCAGGGCGCTTTCGATGGTGTTGACTTCGTAACCTTCCATGGCGGCTTGAAGGGCGTTGATGGGATCCACCTCGGTTACAATCACACGGGCCCCATAAGATTTGAGTGAGTGTGCACTGCCTTTGCCGACATCTCCGTAGCCACACACCACGGCGACTTTGCCGGCAATCATCACATCTGTGGCGCGCTTCAGGCCATCCGCCAGGGATTCGCGGCAGCCGTAAAGGTTGTCAAATTTGGATTTGGTGACCGAGTCATTAACGTTGATGGCAGGGACAAGGAGTTTACCCTGCTCAGCCAATTGGTAGAGGCGGTGGACGCCAGTGGTGGTTTCTTCAGAAACCCCTTTCCAGGCTTTGGCGGCTTTGGTCCAGAATCCGGGTTTTTCTTTGGCAACCCGGCGGAGGAGGCTTTTCACAACACTCACCTCATGATTCTCGGCAGGCTCATAAGCCCATTTGCTGCCTTTCTCGAGTTCATAACCTTTGTGAAGAAGCAGCGTGACGTCCCCTCCATCATCCACCACCAACTGAGGGCCGAGATCTTTGGGGAAGGTGATCGCCTTGAGCGTGAGTTCCCAATATTCTTCGAGGGTTTCTCCCTTCCATGCAAAAACGGGCGTGCCGGTGGCCGCGATGGCTGAGGCGGCATGATCCTGCGTTGAGAAAATATTGCAGCTCGCCCAACGAACATCTGCTCCCAGAGCGACCAGTGTCTCAATAAGCACGGCAGTTTGGATCGTCATGTGAAGGGAACCGGTGATGCGAACCCCTTTGAGCGGTTGTTGTTTTGCGTATTTTTTGCGAACGCTCACAAGGCCCGGCATTTCATGCTCGGCGATACTGATTTCCTTGCGACCCCATTCAGCGAGGGCAATGTCAGCAACAACATAATCTTTGCCGGTCGGAGTCGAGGCGGCGTATTTGGCGAGGTTCGCAGTGGCAGCGGTCACTTCAGCAAGGACGGCGGCAGCAGCGGATGAACGGGTGGCGGTTTTTCGTGGCATAGTGATAGAAGTTTACAGTGTTAAGTTGACAGTTTTCAGAAAGACTTTTTCAGTCGGCTGAAGTTTTTGGTTTGATGGGATTAAGGGATTTGCATAACCCGAAGATCATGGCGGAGATTTCCTTGGATTCTTTGACGGTCGCCGCAAATTTATGGGTGTCTAAAAGATTAAGTTTTTTTGCAATATAAAGTTGAGTTCTGAGTTCTGCGTTTGAGCCAAGGGCAATTCTAAGAAAACGACAGAAGTCAGCATTTGAATTTCGCTCACACCCTTCAGCAATATTTGATGGCACTGAGAGGCCGGCCCTTTCGATTTGGTCTTTGAGTGAGAATACCGAGCAGTGTTTAAAAATCGTGTAGATTTCAACACTCTGACGACACGCTCGCTGCCAGACATCCAGTTCCTCAAAGGAGCGGTAAGCCATCGTGCTGAAAACTGTGAACTGAAAACTTTGATGCTACTTCGCCTCCCGTTTGAGGGCTGCGGCTTTGTCGGTTTTTTCCCAAGTGATGTCCGGGTCATCTTTTCCAAAGTGACCGTAATTGGTCGTCTTTGAGAAGATCGGGCGAAGCAAGTTGAGTTGGCTGACGATATCTGCGGGTTTGAAGCTGAAAGTTTTTAGAACCGCTTTTTCAATTTTGTCTTCTGATACGGTGTGCGTTCCGAAGGTGTCGATGTGGACGCTCACCGGCTGCGGATGGCCGATGGCATAGGCAAACTGAACTTCGCATCGGGAAGCGAGGCCCGAGGCGACCACGTTCTTGGCAACGTAACGGCCCATGTAAGCGGCGCTGCGATCAACCTTTGAAGGGTCTTTGCCGGAGAAGGCTCCTCCCCCATGACGTCCGGATCCCCCATAGGTGTCCACGATGATTTTTCTGCCAGTCAATCCACTGTCACCCTGAGGCCCACCAATCACAAAACGGCCTGTCGGATTGATCAGGAACTCGGTTTTGGGAGTGAGGAGGGCTTTAGGCAGGACGGCTTTGATGACTTTTGCGATGATGAATTTCTCGATCTCCGCATGTTCGATGTCTGCCGAATGCTGTGTGGAGATCACCACATTTGAAATGGCGACCGGGCGACCATCTTCGTAAATCACAGAAACCTGGCTCTTGGCGTCGGGGCGCAGCCATTTGGCTTTGCCGCTCTTACGGATGCGGGTCAGCTCGCGTCCCAGTCGGTGGGCAAACATAATGGGAGCTGGCATCAATTCCGGTGTTTCGTTGGTGGCATACCCAAACATCAGCCCCTGATCCCCCGCTCCTTGTTCGGCGGTCTTTTTGCCTTTGGCTTTTTTTGCATCAACCCCTTGGGAAATGTCCGCGCTCTGCGAGGTCAGATAGTTGTTAATAAACACCCGGTCCGCATGAAACACATCATCGTCATTCACATACCCAATCTCCCGAATGGCCTGACGCACAATCGCGTCATAGTCAAAGCGCGCATTGGTTGTGATTTCCCCAGCGACAACAACCATGTTGCTTTTCACAAGGGTTTCACAAGCCACCCGGCTGTGTTTGTCCTGCGACAGACATGCGTCCAGAATGGCGTCTGAAATGGTGTCGCTGACTTTGTCCGGGTGACCTTCACCGACGGATTCGGAGGAAAAAATGTATCTGCTAGGCATGATGGGTGTGGGTTGGAAGAGTTAAATATGAAGACATCTCAATATATTGATATGTTTTATTCAGTCAATGGGTTTTCTTTGTTCAATCGGGGATCCACCAAGAAGCTGGGTTCCTGGAGGTAGCGGGTGGCCACGAAGAAACGTGGCGGAGTCGAGGCGACGCCCACCGGGGAGTTGAACAGTGTGAAGGGCCAAAGCGCCTGCACTGGTGGCAACCACAAGCGGGAAGTCGGAGGATGCGAGGATTGTGCCTGGCAGACCGCTCTCATCGATGGACTGGGCTGAGTGAATTTTCAGGGTGGTGCCATCGGGTAGGTGTGTGAAAGTCCCCGGCCACGGGTGAAACCCACGAACCCTCCTGGCAAGATCGACGGCGGGCTGTGTCCAATCGAGCCGCCCCTGGTCTTTTGTGATCTTGGGTGCGTAGGTGGCGAGCTCCGTGTTTTGCGGAGTGCGGGTGGCGATTCCGCACTCGATCAGTGCCATGGCTTGCAAGGTGGGGTTGGGTGCCGATTCGGCCAGACGGTCATGCAGGGAACCTGCGGTGTCATCAGGGAGAATAGGAATTCGGTTTTGAAGGATGATGTCTCCGGTATCCAGTCCCTCGTCCATAAACATGAGGGTCACGCCGGACTCCTGATCCCCAGCCAGAATGGCGGCATGGACGGGCGAGGCCCCGCGGTGACGGGGAAGCAATGAGGCGTGGAGGTTCACACACCCCAATCTCGGCACCTTGAGAACGGCAGGGCTTAGGATTTGGCCATACGCGGCGACAAAAAACAGGTCGGCCCCCAAATCTTTGAGCTGTGCGAGGATGGCATCCCCACGCAGTTTTTCAGGTTGAAAGATGGGGATGCCCAGTTCTTGTGCAGCAAGCTTCACAGGAGAAGGTTTGAGTTGGAGTTTTCGGCCGGCGGGCCGATCCGGCTGGGTGAAGACCCCGCAAATATCGTGGTGCGCGGCAAGGGCCCGCAAGGAGGGAACTCCGATATCACCGGTCCCAAGAAATAATATTTTCATGATTCAAGGTGGGGTCCAAAGGGGGTTGGGGTTTTCGGACACCTCGCGATGACCAAGGGAATCTCCACATTTCTGACAAAGACAATCAAAGATCTCTTTGCCGGGCAGGATGAGAAGGAGTTTCTCGCGAACTGGCATGGCCGCCCCGCACTTCCGACAATAGAGGGAGGAAGCACGCAGAGATTCAAATTGCTTCATGAATGCTATGCAAAAACGTCTTGTCCTAGCGAGCTCCCCACCCGGCGACGCAGGCGAAAGATGTGAGCTGGTCGGGCCTCCGGGCTGAGAGCGATATAATTGCATGCGCCAACCCACCGGAATGTTTCGCCGCTCAGAAGATCATCCAACAGGTAGGGCTCGTTTTCCTGCACCCCGAAATCGCCAAGCGGAATCGTCACAAATCCAGATTGAGGATTAAAGGGATCGAGGTTCACCGCCACAAAAAGAACGTTGTCCGCCCCTTCCGAGAATTTTGCGTAAAAGAGCAGATTTTCGTTCTCCACCTTCAGAAAGCGCAGGTTGGAAAGTTTTTGCAGGGCCCGGTTCTCTGAACGAATCCGATTCAGCTTGGTGATGAGCTCTTTGATGTTTCCAGGGGCATTCCAGTCCCGCCCTTGGAAGTGATACTTTTCCGAATCCAGATATTCTTCTTTGCCTGGAATGGGAGTGTTTTCGCAGAGTTCGAATCCACTGTAGATGCCATAAAGAGGTGAGAGGGTGGCTGCCAAAACCGCCCGAATCGAAAAAGCCGGTCGGCCTCCGGTCTGGAGAAACTCGGGGAGAATGTCCGGAGTGTTGGTAAAAAAGTGAGGACGGAAATAGTCCTTCATTTCCGTACCCGTCAGCTCGGTGAGGTATTCGGTGAGTTCAAATTTGGAGTTTCTCCAAGTGAAGTAGGTGTAGGATTGCGTGAAACCGACCTTCGCGAGCGTCTGCATCATTTTGGGACGGGTGAAGGCTTCGCTGAGGAAAATCACATCCGGAAATTCATTACGCACCTCGGCGATGACCCACTCCCAAAAGGCCACGGGTTTGGTATGTGGATTATCGACGCGAAAGATGCGCACCCCCTGGCCACACCAAAAGAGAATCACGTCTCGAAGTTCCTGCCACAGCGCCTGCCAATCCGGATTGTGGAAGTTGAGGGGATAAACGTCCTCATACTTTTTGGGAGGATTTTCCGCGTATTTGATCGAACCATCCGGGCGTTTGAAGAACCAGTTCGGGTGTTCGGACACGTAGGGGTGGTCGGGAGAACAATTGATGGCAAAATCAAGGGCAACCTCCATGTCGCGATCATGAATTTCTCCCACCAGCCAGGCAAAATCTTCCAAGGTGCCGAGCTCGGGAGCCACGTCCTTATGACCGCCTCCGTTGACACCCTGACGGAAATTTCCAATGGCATAAGGCACCCCGGGATCCCCGGGCTCGGAGACGAGGGAGTTGTTACGGCCTTTTCGCTTTGTGAGACCGATGGGGTGAATGGGAGGAAAATAAATCACGTCAAACCCCATGGCCCGGGCGTCATCAATGCGAGGCAGGCAATCCCGGAACGTTGAGCCGACCTCAGCACTGCCATTGGCAGAGCGGGGAAAAAACTCATACCACGCGGAACAGGCGGCGCGGCGACGATCAACCCAGACTCGAAGGGCGGGGCTTGTGGTCACCAGCGATCTGTCGGCATAAACTTCCATGAGGGCAAGGAGTGCGGAATCATCCAATAATTCCGTGAGAGCCGAAGGGTCAGACTCTTCAAGCAAGCTTGAGATCTCCGTCAGAAAACGGGTGTCATCGCCCACCGCCCTCTTCGCAGCAGCCCGAATGATAGCCGAGCCCTCAAGCATTTCGCTGGATAAGTCCGCAACGCCAGCCTTGAATTTTGTCAGAACTTCATGACGCCAGGATAGAAAAATGTCCCCCCATGCCGAAATGCGATAATTGCACCAACCCACTGCGGCGAGCGGGAAGACAGCCGTCCATCGATCATTGATGAGTGCGCGAAGAGGGGTCTCGGACCACACCGGGTCCCCTGCATGACGCCATTCTAAAACGGCAGAAAGCACATCATGACCATCCTTAAAAATATCGGCCTCCACGATAAGATCTTCACCCACGGTGCGTTTGACCGGGTGGGCGCCACAATCAAGGCAGGGGGAAATGTTTGAGATCACCACCGTGGCCGGTTGGAGGAGCTCGTTTTTTAACGAAGGCTGTGCTTCGTGCTGGGAGGATGCCGCCTCTGGGTTCAAAGCACGGTTCTCTGATCGTTTGGTGCGACGAGCGGAATCTTTCATGGGGCCTTCCTTTCACAAAGAGCTGTGACCAGAAGCCCCAGAGGCTGGAGCCCTTCAATTCGATCCAAGACCCCTGATAATGATTTTCCGGCCACGGGGATGTGCTGAAGAAATTCGCTGCGTTGTTTCTCAATCCCAAGGAACCCGTAAGCCCCCATGGCCTGCATCAGTCGTTGCATTGCGCAGAGATCCAATATTTCTTCAAAATTTTCATGTATTGCGGCGCCTGAACCTTCAGCCGTTTCGCGATAATAGTCTGACAGTTCTCCCCGCTCCTCAACGGAAAGGTTGACGTATGGGTCATAAAGCAATGAAGCAAGGTCATATTCAGCCAAGCCGGGACGCATCCCTTGGAAGTCAATCAGCCAGGCCTTGCCTTGAATGGTGAGGATATTTTGGGATTGGAAATCGCGGTGGACCAGGACTCTGGGAAGGCTGGCCAGCCGCTTGGTGGCTGATTCCAGAACGGGCAGGGACTGAAGAGATTGGAGTTCGGCTTGTGGGATGGAAAAATATTTGCCGAGGCAGTGCTCAAAAAAGTAGTTCTGCTCCCAAAGGTAGAGTTGCTCGGCAAACTCATTTTCAAGACGAATCCCACTTCCGGGAAACCGCTTGCTGGCGCTGGTATGGAGCAACGCGATTTGATCCAAGGCGGATTGATAAAGCGGGCGACGGACGGACCAGGGTTGATCGCGCCAGTGCCAGAGGTCAAGCTCCCCAAGATCCTCCATGAAGATGAGCCCCTCGGCCGGGTCGTGCAAATAGATCCTTGGCACGTTCACACCGGAAGCCGCAAGAAATTGGGCAATGTCAACGTAGTGCTTGTTTTCTTCCCGGTGGCCGGAATACCGGACAATGATCATTGAAGAATTCCCCCCGGACCGGACACGAAAGAATTTGCGGTCTGAGCCGCCTTTTTGCAGAGGGCTCACATCGAACCCGCCTCCGGTGTAGCCGGGGAATCGATCCCTCGCAAGGGCTAGCACATTGTCAGGTAAGGCGTTCAAAGGATTTGGGATTCCGCAGATGCTGCGATGGATGACCTCACGATACAATCCCGAAGATGCAAACGGGAAGCGGTTTTCGAGCCCGGCCAAAGGATACAATCTTCCAATTGGGTGTCATCACCCACCTCAGCCCCATCGCCAATGGCATTCATCCCCGCCAGTTGCACCCCCGCCCCCATGCTCGCCCCAGGGTGCACAAATTGCGGCCATGTCAGGTCGGGATTGTGGGAAAAATTAAGGCCTTCAGCAATGGCGTGGTGCACGTTTTTATAGGATTCCACTGTTCCCAGATCGAACCAATGTCCGCCATCAAGGAGCACCCCTCCCATCCGCAACCCTGACCGAATCACGGCAACAAAGGCCGTGACAATCGAGGATACTTTGCCCGCAGGAATAAAATCAAAGATCTCCGGGGAGAGAACGTAGACGCCTGTGAAGAGGCACTTCTGAGCGGAGGGGGTTCCCAAGACCCCTCGAATATCGGTCACCTGGCCCGATTTTGCATCGAAGTCAATTTGAGCCGGTTCGCCGGAGCGCAGCCCCAACGTCGCGACATTGCCACTCTTGAGATGC
>JBGTAR010000282.1:0-3021 GCA_041749815.1 Terrimicrobiaceae bacterium | reverse complement strand
AAACACAAATACCATGGCAGATACATCCACACTCGTTGATCAACTCAGCGGGCTCACAGTCCTCGAGATCGCAGATCTCGTCAAACAACTCGAAGAAAAATGGGGCGTCAGCGCCGCAGCTCCCGTGGCCGTGGCCGCAGGTCCCGCAGGCGGTGGTGCAGCAGCAGCTCCCGTTGAAGAAAAAACGTCCTTTGACGTGATTCTCCTCGAAGCTGGCGGCAACAAAATCGCCGTCATTAAAGAAGTCCGTGCCTGCGTGCAAGGACTCGGCCTCGCCGAGGCCAAGGCTCTCGTTGAAAGTGCACCCAAACCTCTCAAGGAAGGTGTCACCAAAGAAGAAGCCGAGGAAATCAAGAAGAAGATCGAGGCCACAGGCGCCAAAGTCGAAGTCAAATAATTTCCCTCCCGATACGGGACCCCGGAGCACCGTCGCCGCGCAAGCGGCGGCGGGCACCGTGGGAGCCGGGGGTGTTTGTCAAAAACTCACATTGACGACGGCACCGAGGACCCAGGCGTTAGAAAGTGTGCCCGTTGCGCCAGGATTTATAATGTATTGCACATCCGGCTGGACAGTCAGCCATGGGTTCACCTGGATCTGGTACGACCACTCGAGCACCATTTCGTAGGTCTCCTGCGGCTGGCTCAGCGAGGCCTGCTGGGAGGCCAAGTCACGACTGTAGCGGCCATAGGCAACACCAAAAATACTGCGATCTTTGTCACGTTCGGGGATCAGCCCGACATACTGAATCCCTCCGGATACAAAAAAGGGCAGTTCAGCAATCAATTCCTGCGGTGCCAGGGTGAACGCCGACCAAAGAAACAATCCCTGATCCGGGGACGCGGGTTCCTGATAAACCATTTGGTCCGCAAGAAAATAGAACCCATACAAGTTCGCCACAGCAGGACCTCTTGAGTAGGGGGCGTAGCTCCAGTTGGAATAATAAACACCGATTTTGTAGTTCCCTTGGTAGCCGCCTGTGAACGGGTCATCCATGGGAGCAAAGCTCTTTAAATCCTTGGAACCGGGAACTGCTTTGGGCTTTGTGAAAAAGGATGGTGTCCACCCGGCTTCAGCCATGATGATCGTTCCATCTCCACGGCGGATGCTGTAGTCAAGACCATGGTATGCGGGCACACCGATGCGACTGGAGACCTGATAGACACCCGCTTGAGCATACCATTCTGGCTCAGTGTATTTCAAATGCGCCCCCCAGGAGGCAGCCGGCATGGCAGTCAGAGGCACCGTGAATGGGAGTCCAACCGGGTTGCCACAAAAAGCGAGGTTTGCGTAGACATCATACAGAGGGGAAGACGCGAAATCATTCAGAGCTGACATTTGCCCCACCTTGAGCGCAAGCTTCTCCTCAAGAAACGTTTGCATGATGTACAACTCATTGAAGATAAATGAATTGGGCCCATAGTCTGTGGAAACCTGAAAGTTGTTGCCGATCGAATTTGTGAGATTGCTTCCAGCGTTGTCGACCCAGGACCAGACCAGCGTTGCCCCCTGCCAGCTGACCAGCTTTTCCAAATCCGCGTTGAGTTGGAAGAACAGCATGTGGTTGTAGGCAAACCCCCGCGACTCGCCGCCCGACACGCTGCCAAGAAAGAAGGCCGTGTAGGCCCCGGAGAAGCTCAAACCCGCATCGGCCAATTCCTGCCGAAGATGGATTCCCGAGTTGAGCGAGCCACTCGCCGATTGAGTTTTGCCGGGCACTTCGTGCCTGGGAAGATCGATCACTGGCACCCCGCTGTTCCCATTCCACCATTCCTGCAGAGGGTTTTGTTTTGGCTGTGTTTTGATAGTGTCATTGGCGGACAGCCGTGGAGACGTCGTGAGAATTGTGGCGACGACGGCAGCCACAATCAGCCCCAAGGAGCTTCTTGGAAGTCTGCCAAAAGAATCAAGCGCTCTCATACTTGAATCCCATTTTGCAAGGGACTCCGGCCAGAGGCAATACACATGCTCACACCAAAAGCACGGAGACTTCCCCACCAAGCACAGGATCGCCAGTGGCCATGATGAAGATTCCGTGAAAATTCTCTTGCTTGGGAACGTGCTGCCACTAGGTTTTTCTCTCCGCGTCATCATGGTCGGGGGGAGACTCCCTGTGCTCCCTGGCCACTTGCTTCGGACCAAACCAAAGAATCCAACTCCGGCTTACCCGGATCCATTAGAAATTTATGTCTCAGAATCCCAACTCTCCGAATCGCGCATTCCCATTGGAGCGCACACGCAATATCGGCATCGCGGCTCACATCGATGCCGGAAAAACCACACTCACCGAGCGGATCCTTTTTTACACAGGAATGATCCACAAGATCGGCGAGGTGCATGATGGCACCACGGTGACCGACTGGATGGAGCAAGAACGCGAGCGTGGCATCACGATCACCTCGGCGGCAACAACCTGTGCCTGGATTCAAAAACCGGAAGAAGGCATTTACAAAGCCTACGAGGGTCAACAAATGCGTGTTAACATCATCGACACTCCCGGCCACGTGGATTTCACGGCCGAGGTCGAGCGTTCGCTGCGTGTTTTGGATGGAGCCATCGCGGTGTTCTGCGGCGTGGCTGGTGTGCAACCCCAGTCCGAAACGGTGTGGCGTCAGGCCACCAAATACGGCGTTCCTCGTATTGCCTTTGTCAACAAAATGGACCGCACAGGCGCGGACTTCAATTCCGCCGTCGACAGCATGCGCACCAAGCTTGGTGCCAATGCCTGGCCGGTCCTGATCCCCTGGGGTGCTGAGGACAACCTCAAGGGCCAGTTGGATATTCTGAACCAGAAAGCCGTTCTTTATTCCGATGATAATGCCATGGGCTCGGTTTACACCGTTGTTGAGATTCCGGAGGAACTCAAAGCGAGCGCTGAGAAGGCTTATCAAGATTTGATCGAGCAGATGTGTGATCTGGATGAAGAAATCGGCATGCTTTTCCTCGAGGAAAAACCCATCTCCAAAGAACAACTCAAGGCGGCCATCCGCCGTCAGACCATCGCCAACAAGTTTGTGCCAGTG
>JBGTAR010000281.1:0-5237 GCA_041749815.1 Terrimicrobiaceae bacterium | reverse complement strand
GGTGGCCCCTGTGGGATTGTTCGGAAAATTCAGCATGAGAATCTTGGAGGATGGCGTGATCGCAGAGGCAAGATCCTCCGCTGTCAATCGGAACTCATGCTCAGCGCGCGTGGGAATCGCTTTGGCCACGCCCCGGGCAAGGACAATGCTCGGCGCATAAGAGACGTAACATGGTTCGTGGTAAAGCACTTCATCCCCCGGATCCAATAGCGCGCGGAGGGCAAGATCAATCGACTCGGACACACCCACAGAAACCAAAACCTCGGAGAGCGGCTCATAAGTAACCCCAAAACGACCTTTGATATAATCCGAGATGGAGCGCCTCAACCTCGGCAGACCGAGATTGGACGTGTACCCGGTGCGACCTTTTTCCAGCGCATAAATTGCGGCCTCACGAATATGCCAGGGCGTGGCAAAATCCGGCTCTCCAATACCAAGAGAAATCACATCGCCCATCGTTTGCACGACCTCAAAAAAATCCCGGATTCCCGAACGGGGAATATCCTTCACGTGTTCGGCAATCTTCATGACACCCAGGAGCGGAACGTCCTGCCTCTCATTGTTCGTTTCATGGAGCTCACGAATTATGGCGAAACGGACAGCCTCTCTGCCGTCTGCTCAAAGTGATGAAACGTTCCATTCTCCTTGTAGGTCTTCAGTCGAAAACGCGTGGCCGTGGATTGAACCGCTTCGATGGTGCTTAGCTTCTCAGCAACAAAAGACGCCACTTCCCGGAGGTTTCTCCCCTCCACGGTGATCAACAAGTCATACCCCCCACTCATCAGATAGCAGGTCTGAACCTCCTCAAACTTCGCGATGCGCGAGGCCACACGATCAAAGCCCCCATCCCGCTCAGGCGTGATCTTCACCTCAATCATGGCTCGGACCAAGTCCGTGTCCCACTTCTCATGATTAATGATCGCCTGATACCCAAGGACAATGCCCTCGGACTCCAGACGAGCAATGGCCTGCTCCACTTCCTCCACGCTCAAATTCAACATCCGCGCAAGATCCTCACGGGGAGTCAGCGCATTTCGTTCCAGTATTTCAACAAGGGCCTGCATGTAACTTCCTATCATTCCCCCGGTCTCTTTGCTTGGCAAGCCTGTCGCAAAAGGATATTGTTAAAGTATGACAACAACGAAAAAGAAAACTGCCGCCAAAAAACCAGCCGCCAAAAAGCCTGCCGTGAAAAAACCGGCTGCTAAAAAAACGGCCGCCAAATCACCGGTAGCCGTCAAAGTCAGCGTGAAAAAAACTCCTCCCCCGAAAGCCTCTTCAGCCTCCCGCGAGGAAAAAGCTGCTGAAAAAACCATCGAACTTCTTGATGAAGCAGCCAGGTTGCTTCGCTCCTCACTTCGGAACGGTGCCAAAGCCACAGCCGAAGGCCGCACTCAGGCCAACCAAAAAGCTCACTCCCTCGTGACCAAGGCCTCCAGTTCTCTCTCCAGTGTGGTCGGCGAAGCCGGTTCGATCTTGCACAAGGCCATCAATAAAACCTTGGGCGGAAAGTAAACCATCCGCAACGCACTTTGTAGAGGAATTTGGAACAAATTTCTTGGTTTTCTAGTATCGGAATCCTTCTCACGGTCAGCAAACGCCCCCTTCTCAAAGAGACGATGGGCTGGCTGTTTTACCGCCCAAGATTTCCACCAACTGCTCGAGCACCGCTGGCGATGGCCGTTTGCGTCCTCGACACAACAAAAGAAAGTCGACGGACAGTCCGATGAGCTCCATGCTCTCCAAGCTTTTGACTGGCCCCAAACTCCCGGCCAGTGCCACACCATCCTGCTTGGCCTGACGCAACAACTCATGCAACTCGGCATCGGTTTTTGAATCCAAGACTTCCCGGATTTTGCTCAGCGGCAATCCCTGAGCCTGCAAAATGCGAATGGAGGCCAATTGCAGAAAATGACGTCTTCCATACTTCCTGCCAATCAATGGGCCATCCAATAAACCCTGCGTGCGATAAAATCTGAGGTTGCGGATCGATAGTTTTTCTGCCGCCTGACCATTCACAGGAATAACGTTATTTTCGTAACACCATGAGTTAACATCCTCTGATAGAGGTCTTAATCCATTGTAATACTCATCTTCAAAGCCAGCCTGCCGAAGCTTCATGACTCAATTGTCATCGAAGACAGTGTCACTGTCAACTCATACAAAAATGAGGAGGGCTTGGTGGTTTTTTATTCACACACATCCCTGCCATCTTGCGACGAACAGCGGGGGAGCAGGGTCCCCGGGAGGCAATGAGCGCTTCCATCTTACTTGATCCCGATTTGTCCAGAGTGGAGTGCGACAGCCCCTTGCCAGACCACCCCGCCTCTCCAGCCGTTCCCTATTTTTGAAGAAAACTCCGCACAGCGTGGAAGTCCTCGCCTTTTTTCGCCAAGCCAGTTCTATGGAGCAGCATTTGCGTGGGCATGTCGCCCTCGGGGATGGTCTGAAGGAGAGATTCGGCGTCCTGCCAGCTCTGGGCCAGGAAGGCCTCCAGGGCAAGGCTGTAAGTTGTAGCGATGTGCAGGGATGCCTGGGTGACCTGCTCCCGAAATCCCATGAGTTCATCGATCACAAGTGGTTCCACCCTTCCAACAACACTGACGCGATCGAGACGTCGCCAGAGGAATTCGTCCTCGCCCGCCTGCTGTCTCAGTGCCGAACTGGCCAAAATTTTGGTGCCATAGGCTTTATTGAGGCCCTCGAGGCGGCTGCAGAGGTTCACAGCGTCGCCAATGGCCGTGTAGGTGAAGCGGTTGGCGGTTCCGACATTCCCGACCAGCACTTCCCCGGTATGCAATCCAACGCGCGCGACAAAGTTGGCCTGCCCCTTATTTTGGATCGGACAGCTCGCAAAACTTGCGGTTCCCATGAGAGCCGCCCGGCAAGCGGCAGCAGCCGGTTGAGGGATTTTTCCCGGGGCATTGAAGAGCGCCATGACACCATCGCCCAGAAACTTGTCGATGACACCGCCGGATTGCTCGATGGCATCGCCAAAACTCTCAAAATAGGAGGTGAGAGTGGCGACCGCCTCCTCTGGAGAGTTTTTTTCCGCATACGCGGTGAATCCAGCCAAATCGCAAAACATGAGGGAAATTTCCCGCCGTTCTCCGCCGAGGGCCGCGACGCCGCCGCTGCGAACAAGGTCACGCACCAAGTCCACCGGAACATAATGGGAGAAGGACTCCAGCCCCGTGCGCATGCGCTCGACAGACTCGGACAAAACGCTGACCTCTTTGATGCTGGATTTTGGCAGCGGTGTTGGCTCCAACTGGAAGTTCCCGACCCGGGCCACCACCTGGCTGAGAGATTTCAAGGGGCTGGCAATGCGCCCTGCCAGAACAAACCCGGCCACGAGAGACACGAGCAGCGCCGCCAATGCCAAGCCCACGGTATAAAGGACAATCTGGTCCAGTCCTTCAAAAGCAAGCTTGCGACTCATAAGAATAGCACTCACACACTCCAACCCACCGGGAATGTGCGCGGCCTGTAATCCCACAAAATACAGGTCATCAGGCATGGACATTTGAACAACAGTTCCAGGTCCCTCAACTCCCCTCTTGTTTCCGTTTGAGCCGATCATCTGCCGGACTTTCTCCACCACGGGCGATGACTCCATGGCTTTGGGGATGGCAAGAAGCTGGCCGTTGACAGAAAAAACCATGGGCTCACCGCGAAAGTCTTTTGTGAGCTTGTCCATATAGGCCGCGACATCGCTCAGAACAAAATCAACGGTCATCACACCCAGCAACTCCCCGGCTGGTGTGCGAACCGATTGAACCACCGTGATCCCTCGCTCCCCCGTGGCAAACTCGTAGGGGTTTGTCCAAACCATGTCTGAATGTTCCAAGGCCAGTTGAAACCAGGGCCGCTTTCTCGAATCAAAGGAGGCTGGCAGGTTTTTTCCGAAATGTGGCTCCAAGCGCCCCTTGGAGTCGATTAACCACTCTTGGGGTGGGTTTCCATCCGGCTTTGAGATATTGATGGCCGTCTGACCATTCTGGGTCCACCCCCCGGCAAAACTCCCATCAGCGTATCCAAAGCTGATCCATGCAATTCCCTCCTCATACTCCAAGGTGTTGGCGAACTCCTTCGCCAAAGCGATGGGATCATTGATCTCGAGCTTCTGGGATTCGATATCGCGGGCAAACGATTCCAAAAGACGCTCGGCTGGCTCAAAGTGTTCTTCCACCAAGCTCGTGATTGCCTCCAGCGTGGTGGAGATTTGCTTCTCAAGAAGCGAGTTGATCGCAAGCCTCACCCCGCGCGCGCCAAAGGCCGTGGTCACCAGAGTCGAGGCCAGAATCAACCCCAAAACAACGGTCAGCAACATCGCACGAAAAGACATTCCACCACCTTACCTGCACCGCCGACTCAATCGCCAGAACGATTCATGGGAGTTGTGGGAAGAATGGGAGGTATCTTTCCCATAACTCTCATTCCTCCTATTCCTCCCATCAGCATTCATCGCAGTTTTTTATCCCGCAAATCACGTGCTTGCGCAAGCTCATCAAAAAAAGTCCCCTTGCCCATGTGATAATCGGATCCCCTGATTCGCCATCTCGTTTCCATCCACTCTCCCACAGGGCGCATTCATCTGGCTGTTTCAAATGGTCCTGTTTTCTGCGGGGTTCCTGGCCATCTGGCCACCCTTTGTGACTTTGCTTTCACGCAGGCGTTTTCGGAACTGGATTTTCTGGATCATTTTTATGGCAGGCATGCTCTGCTTGCAAATGCTCCCGATTTTCACAAAAGGCCCCATCCTTCAAACGGTGCTCTTTTTTATCCCGAGCAACCTGCTCGTGTCTTTGATGGTTTTGGGAATTTTGGTGATTTTTGGCTTTCGCATATCCCGGCAGGCCACTTTGGGGGATTTCGGCCGAAAACCCCCACAGGTTGTGGAAAATATTTAAGTTATTCACAAGTTATTGATTGTATCCACTTCGGCGAGGTGTATAAAAACCATCAGATTGAGACGCTCTGACTTCCAGAACTCATCACGAAACACCCGGAATTTTCTTCGCTGTTCTGGAAGATTCCCCAACCCCGTCAATTGTCCCTGCCTCGCAGGGCATACACGCTGAGAACCATGCACAGACCCGCACCGATGGAAATGACCGAAGAGCAGGCCGTCTTTTTTGACCCGCAGGAAAAAGGCGAACGCATCGCCCCGAAGGGAACCATCAAAAACTTCGTCATCGACACCAACGTCCTTCTCCACGACCCGCACAGCCTGA
>JBGTAR010000280.1:0-9124 GCA_041749815.1 Terrimicrobiaceae bacterium | reverse complement strand
CAACATGATCTGGCAGGCCGTGAGAGGAGGGACGGCGATGATGACCAAAAACCCAACAACCAGGTAAAGCCAGACAAAGAGGGGCATCCTGCCAAGGGTCATTCCTTTGCAACGGAAACAAACAATTGTGACGATGATATTAAGCGCCGTCGAAATGCTGGCGATGCCTCCCAATAGAAGAGAAAGCGTCCAGTAGTCGGTGCTGGTGCCGCGTGAAAAAGCCTTCGCCGTGAGGGGAGAATACGCAAACCAACCCACATCCGGGGCGGAGCCAGCGGCATACAAACCCGGCCCGCCAAGATAGCTAAAATAAAGCAACAGCCCGCTGAACAAAAAAGCCCAGAACCCAAAGGCATTCAGACGGGGGAACGCCATGTCCCGCGCCCCAATCATCAAGGGAACCAAATAGTTCGCAAAGCCAAAGATGATCGGCATTCCCACAAGGAAAACCATCGCCGTCCCGTGCATGGTAAAAAACCGGTTGAACACATCCGGCGCCAAAAATGTGTTGCTCGGGAAAAAAAGTTGCACCCGGATCATCGTGGCCATCAACCCCGCCACCACAAAAAAGACCAGTCCGGCCCCGATATACATCAGCCCAAGTTTTTTGTGATCCACGGTGAAAACCAGTTCCTGAATGATCCGCGTGAGCGAGCCACTTTCGTGACCCACCTTCTGCGGGACGGGGAATTCGTAGTCTTTTTCGACAGTGGAAGTTTCGGTAGCCACAGTGTTTAGATGGAAAGCATTCCGGGTTTCATTTCAGGGTTTTCAGGTAAGCGACGATGGAGTCCACCTCGGGGTCCAACAGTTGCATGTCAGGCATCAAACATCCCACTTTCAACTCCTGGGGATCTTTGACCCATGCCCACAGGTGTTTGTCATCCAGGGGAGCCACTCCGGCACCAATGGTTTGTCGCAGCATGAGCTTGCTCAAATCGGGGCCAAAAATTCCCTGGGCCACCGAGTCCCCCACCTTGTGACAGTTGATGCAGGAGGTGGAGTAAAACAGCTTTTCGCCCTCAATTTCGGCCGGGGTTGCGGGGGCGGGAGTGGGGGCCTTTTGGGCAGCGACCCAACGTTCAAAACCCTCCGGTGTGTGCACAATGACACGCAGGAGCATGTTGGCATGTTGGGTACCACAATATTCGGCGCAGTTTCCGAAATAGACACCGGTCTCATAGGGTTCAATCCACGTTTTGTTTGTTCGGTTGGGGACCACGTCGGTTTTGCCCGCGAGTTGCGGCACCCAGAAGCTGTGAATCACATCGGCCGATTGGAGGTCAATGAGAGTGGGACGGGCATTCGCAGGGTCCCGGTCACTCATCGGCACATGGATCTCATTGGCGGTGATGATTCCAAGCTGGGGGTAGTTAATCTCCCACCACCACTGATGCCCCACCAACCGGATTTGCAGCGCATTTTCGGGAAGAACCTTGTTTTGGATTTCTCCGATCGTCCGACTGGTCACCAGAATCAACACGACCGTGATGAGGATCGGTATTACCGTCCACGCCAGCTCAATATTGGTGCTTCCGTAGATCTGTGGTGGCTCGCTGCCATCGTCAGAGGCTTTTTGCCGGTACCGAATGACGATAAACACCAGGAGAGTCGTCACGACGATAAAAATTCCAAGTGTGATCCACAGCACGACCATCGCTGTGCTCATGATCATTTCTGCAGGCAGGGAGAGCGGATCAAAAACGTCGGCAATTCTCCGCATCGGGTAGTCGGAGCCGCTCACGTTGGCGAGCAATGTCGCCGATGGGAGGAGTGTCAGGATGGCTGTGATCAGAAAGCTTTGCCGATTCTGATAGTTCGCAGTTCCCATGACACTTCTGGGATTAACAGAAAGGATCACTTTCGAGGAAACAATTTTTTAAAAAAACCGTTGGCTCAAACTTTACTGGAATGGGTTTCTTCTTTTTCCAGCAAACGACGGTTTCGTCTTTTGGCAATGGCAAGGGTGACGGCATAGGCGATCACAGCGGATGGCACCGCCACACACAACGAACCCACGAGCAGTGGGAGACCCACATCCAAGAACGTTGTCCACTTCAACATCTCCTCCAAACGCAGATGATGAACCTCCAGCTTGGGAGGGAAGGTGTGGGGATTGCTCAAAATCCAATAACCGATGTCATATTCGAAACGGAGCAGCACCGGCCAGAGCGGGGTGATAAGATCATGCAGGCAAACGGTCACGACGGCAGCAATAGCATTGCAGCGCAGGGCGTAAGCGGTTCCGAGACTGAGAAGGGTTTTGAGCCCAAAAAGAGGCGTGAACCCAAAAAAGATGCCAATCGCAACACCCCCCGCGATGGAATGAGGCGTGTCCTTTAATTCCAGCAGCTTCCGAAACAATCCGGAAAAGTAGGAATAGACGCGTTTTAAGAGATTCCCTGAGGATTTGGGTTTTTCGTCCATCGCCTGATGATAATTCGCGAATTCGTCCGCTTCCAGATTGAATATTCCCCTTCGGCCTCTTAAGATTCTGCAAGTGGCTTCTGTGACCAATTATTCCGACGAGCAAGACGCTTCACCCTTCGCGGTGTGGATCGTGCCTGCCCTGATCATTTCGATTCTCCTCCACGTACTTCTCGCGTGGTGGGCTCGAGGTCATGTGATCTCAGAAATGAGCAACGAATACCTCGATCAAATTGTGCCCCGCACTTTCCGGATCGAACGTGCGGAAATCGATCCCAAGCTGCTCGAGCCGGAACCATCTGACGTGACTGCGCCCGCCCTTGCCCCGGTGCCGGTCAAGGTCAACGAGGAGAAAGTCTCCTTTGATACGCTGATGGGGGAGCAGGACCAGAAGATCTCAGCTCCGAAAATCGATCAGCCCCGACTTTCCGACAAACCGACCCAGTCGAGCACGGATCTTGCCTCCACCATTGAGGATGCGAGGGCCAGTGGGGCGGAGAGCTTGCTTGATGATCCCCAGGCGCTTCGGGAAACCCTGCTGAAGGATTTGCCCGTGGCCGGCCCGGTGACACTTCAAGACTCCCTCTCGCCTGACGCAATGCCTGGTTCAGCCATTGCTCCTGAAGGCGCTCTTCGAGGCAGCACCCAACCCGGATTCAGCAACCTCGACGACCTGTTGGCCCAGACCGGCCCACTCAGTGCGGAAACCGCACCCATCCTGATGCCGACAGACCTGCTTTTTGATTATGACTCCGCCGATCTGAGAGAGGTGGCCTTGGAGAGCCTCTCCAAACTGGCAGCCCTCATTCAAAAAAATCCCCAATCCAGCTTTCTGATCGAAGGACACACAGACTCCTTCGGCTCCGAGGAATACAATCTGGAGCTCAGCACCCGAAGGGCCGACTCCGTAAGGTCCTGGCTTGTCGCAGCAATGGCAATCCCCGCCGAACGTGTCCAGACCAGAGGCTTCGGGAAATTTCGACTCATTGCCCCGGCCTCAGGCTCCATCGAAGAACAGCAAATCAACCGTCGCGTCGAAATCGTCATTCGTCCCAACACGAACAACTGATGGGGCCAAAAGACCAGTCCTTCGAGCAGGCGGCCACGAAGCTTCGCGAACAAACTAAAAACCGTCGCGGCGAATCGGTGGCAATCTTCAAAGGATTCCGCAAGGTCGAGGAACACCGACTGCAGCTTTGGCACAAAAGTGGCGGGGGCGGCAGGGAGGTGGCCCGTCAGCGATCGGACATGGTCGACGTTCTGCTGCGAGAGCTTGCAACCTCCATCATCACGGAGGTTTCTCCCAAAGGTCTCCCTGAGCCCCTGGCGATCGCCGCTTTCGGGGGGTACGGACGCCGGGAACTCGCGCCGATGAGTGATATCGACATCATTTTTCTCCATCCCACAAACACGAGTTCCAAAACCACGGAAGAGGCGATTCGAAGGATCCTGATGGCGCTGTGGGACATCGGTTACAAAGTGGGGCATGCCACCCGCTCGATCTCGGGCGCCATCAAGCAGGCCAATTCCGATTTGGTGACCAAAACCGCTCTCCTCGAGAGCCGATTCCTGCTTGGCACCCGCGAGATATTTAATGAATTCCGCGAACGATTTGAGGACGAGTGTGTGCGGGGACGGGAGGCGGCTTACATCAAGTGGCGGCTCGCCAATCAAAATGAACTTCACGTAAAATATGGCGGGAGCGTGTTCATGCAGGAACCGCACATCAAAAACGGAGTGGGAGGACTCAGGGACTATCAGAATCTTCTCTGGCTGGCGTATTTCAAGGAGCGGATCATGACGATGCCCAAGCTGGTGGAGAGCAAGATTCTGAGGGATTCTGAGCGAAGGGCTTTGGATCGCAGTTATGATTTTTTGATGAGGGTGCGGGCGGAGATGCAATACATTGGGGGGCGGGCCTCCGACACCCTCACACTGCAAATGCAGGGCAAAGTTGCGACATCCATGGGTTACCCGCAAAAACACATTCTTCGCAGGGTGGAGGTCTTTATGCGGGAATACTACACGAACTCCCGCGAGATGCAGCTCATCACCTCCTCCGCCATCGAGCGTCTGAAACTTCAACCTGAATCCCCAAAAACCGGGCTCCTGGGATTTCTTAAGCCGAAAGTGGAAACATTTGATGGGTTTGCTTCGCGCGCGGGCCGACTCTATCTTGAATCCAAGGATGCCTTGGCTTCGGACCAATATCGCATCATTCGAGCCTTCCACCATGCCCAAGTCCGACAGCTTGAGCTCAGTGGCGAGTTGAGGGACACACTCCGCAGAAAGCTCCCACTCGTCAATCGCACCTACCAATATGCGAGAGCTTCACGGGAAACGTTTCTGGCCATTCTTTCACGCAAAGGAGAGGTTGGACGGGTCCTCCGCGAGATGCATGACCTCGGGTTTTTGGGTCGTTATATTCCAGAGTTTGGGGAGCTCACTTGTCTCGTTCAGCACGAATTTTACCACCGTTACACCACGGATGAGCACACGCTCGTCTGTGTGGAAAAGCTGGATGGCATTCTATTTAGTGACGAAGAACGCTTCCGCGGTTACCGGGCCATGTTCCAAAGGCTGGAAGATCCGGCGATGCTATATCTGGCGATCCTGCTTCATGACACGGGAAAGGCGGCAAATACCCGTCACCATGAAGACGCAAGTGCCACCCTTGCCCAAAAAGTGGCACGCCGGCTTCAACTTTCCTCCGAACGCCGGAAGATGCTGATCACGCTTGTGAATTCCCACTACGAACTGAGCTCCATCGCCCAAAAGCGCAATCTCGAAGACCCGGAAACCATTTCCCAGTTTGCCGCCATCGTGGGTTCCAAGGCCAACCTCGATGCCCTCATGCTGCTCACCTTGGCTGATGGTATGGGCACCAGCGATGAAAAATGGTCGGATTGGAAAGAGGGGCTTGTCTGGACGCTCTACCGCTACACCTCGGATTATTTTGATCACGGTCACAGCTCGATGACCATCTCCCAGCGAAGCCTTGCGGAACTCCGGGAGGGGGTGGTCAAGCGCCTGCCCAAAGATTTCGCCGAGGAAATCGCAGCCCATTTTGGTCACATGCCGGACCGTTACTGGCAGATGTTTGATTCGGAAGCTGTGGCGCTCCACCTCCGGCTTTTCCGCACCTTTTTGGAAAACCACCTGCGCAGCGAGTCGGGAGCCCTGGCCCCGGCTTTTCGTTGGCAAAAGCGCGGGGAACTGGGGCACAGCGAGGTAGCGGTGTGTGGTTGGGATCGTCCACGTCTGCTCGAGCGCATTGCCGGGGCCTTCCTCGCCTCACATATCAACATCCTGAGCGCCGACATCTTCACCCGTGCCGACAATCTGGCACTCGATATTTTTCGAGTTTCCACAACCAACCACGAACCAATCTCGAGTGCCAAAGACATCACCAAGGTCGAGGAACAACTGGCAGAGAGTCTGAGGGTCGAAGACTTTGATTTTCGACCGCTGATCAGCCGGGCAGCCCGCCTGAGGACCTACCGGATCTCCCAAGATGCTGATCTTCCAACCAAAATTTCGATCAGCAACTCGGACCATCCTGTTTACACCTTGGTGGACGTCCAAAGTCCCGACCGGCTCGGGCTGCTCTACGGGCTATTGCGGGCCTTCGGGGAAGCGGGTGTGAATATTGCCCTGTCCCGCGTGACCACCGAAATGGATGTCGCCATCGACAGCTTCTATGTTTCCAACAAGGACAGCACAAAACTTTCGGATTCTGGAATCCGCCGGCTCCAGCGCCTGCTCCAACGCGCATGCTCCCGACCTTCGGAGTGATTCCACAGCTTGCCAAGCGGGCCGGGTGCTGAGATGGTCCCTCTTCCATGTTTTTTCTCACACCGCGATACATCAAAGAGGCGAAGCATTATCGTCATGCTCTGGGCCGCATCATCAACTACCGAAAAGATGTGCTCAAGGCGAAGGATTTATCGGAGCTGGAGGGATTGCAAGGGCGTCTGAAGGACGCCATTCGGGCGCGCGACAAGAAAGGTCTTGAGACCGTTCGCGAAGACATTGACCGTGCGGTCGGCCGGATTGCACCACCTGCAAATGACGCGGGATGGCGGGAAAATGTGGAGGTTTTTTTGGTGGCCATTGTGGTTGCTGCCGGGGTCCGAGCCTATATTTTGCAACCATTCCGGATTCCCACAGGATCAATGCAACCCACCCTGTATGGGGTCGTCGGCACCCGCACCAACACCCCCCCTCCCAATTTTATCAAGCGGGCGTTTGAATTTGTCTGGCTGGGCCGCACGTATCTGAATCTCGTGGCGGATGAGGACATCGAAATTGTCACCATACGGGAACGAACCCATCTGAATTTTTTTACCTTCACGGATATCTTCACCGCGAACAAACGCTACACCGTGTTTTCTCCTGCTGACCCACTGGCGCGGGCTTTTGAGCTGGCTCCGGGCAAGGTGTATAAAAAAGGGGATCCCATCGCGGTTGGTACCATGGACACCGGAGATCAGGTCTTTGTGGACAAGGTGTCTTATCATTTTGTGCCGCCATCCCGGGGGGACGTCTTTGTTTTTAAAACCACGGGAATCCGACGCATTGAAGCCGGTTTGCCACGGGGTGTGCAATCCCAGCACTATATCAAACGCCTTGTCGGCGAACCGGGGGATATTCTTCGTATTGATGCTCCCAATCTGACAATCAATGGCAAAGAGCCCACCGAACCCTCCATTCTCCGGGTGATTTCCGAAAAAGACGGTTACCGCGGTTATGCGAACATCGCTGGGTTTCCATTTCTGAGCAACCCTCGCGACACCTTTGAGGTTCCCAAAAAATCCTTCTTTGCTCTGGGCGACAACAGCTACCATTCCAGTGACAGTCGGTATTGGGGCACCGTCCCCGAGGCCAATGTCAGTGGTCGCGGCCTCATTGTTTATTGGCCATTCAGCAAGCGCTGGGGATTGATTCGGTGAGGATTCCTTTCTTTTGACGGGCACCTTGATTTTAATACCACGATGGAGGTTTTGGTTTTGGGCAGTGGCAGTGCTGGGAATTCGACGCTTGTGCGCGGAGGGGGTGCCTGCGTTTTGGTGGATGCAGGACTTTCTGCAAAACAAATTGAATGCCGGCTCATCTCGGCTGGAGTGGACCCTTCAACGATTGATGGTGTTCTGCTCACCCATGAACACTCGGATCACACCGGGGGACTGAAGGTTTTCCTCAAGCGGTGGAAGCTTCCCCTCTATTGTAATGCTCTCACGGCCAGAGCACTCAAAGCACCAGAAATTCCTGGGGGGGTTCGGCTTTTTGAAACCGGATCGCGCTTTGCCATCAAGGAATTGCAGATCCGATCCTTCACCGTGCCCCATGATGCCTCGGATCCTGTGGGATTTCGTATTGAGGAGGAGCATGCCGGATTTGGGGTCCTCACAGATCTCGGCTATGCCACCCGGCTGGTGGTTGAGGCACTCCGCAATATTCAGGGGCTGCTCGTGGAGACAAACTATGATGATGCCCTTCTTCAAAGCGACACAAAGCGGCCGTGGTCGGTGAAGCAGCGGATTGCGTCTCGTCATGGCCATTTGTCGAATGCGGATGCGGCAGAGTTGGTGGCAAATCTTGAGGCCCCTGCCCTCGAAACCGTGATTCTCTGCCACCTGAGCCGCGACTGCAACACGCCCGACCTCGCTGTCAGTGCCGTTGGCGGGAGACTCCAACCAAGAAATCCCCGGGTTCATTGTGCCTCCCAACATGAGACCAGCCCGGTCTTTCAGATCTGAGAGACTGTGAAATTCACAGCTTCTGAGGCTATTGCGCAGCGCTGACGGCTGTTCCAGCCGCCGTAAGCCCTGCTCCGAGAATGAATAGACCGCAGCAGAGGATGATTGGCAGGAGCACGGCAAAAATGGCAACAGGCGTGTGAACTTTCTGAACATCCCGCAAGCCGAGAACGGTCAAATAAATGGCAAAAATCGGGTACAGATAGCCTCCGCACATGGGCAGCAATTGAAAAACGGAGGCCGTTCCCCATGCGTAACAATAAATGCGAAAGGTGGTTTCAAAACGAACCGGGGTCTTGGAGAGCAAGAGAAGCGCCACATGAAAAATTCCGCAGGACACAAAAGCACTGATCATGACCCCAATGGGCATCAGAATAAACATGCCAAGAAAAAGCATCCAGATCTTGTCAGGTGGAAATGTTTTGAGTGCCTCTCCCAAGGCTTCGGGATTCACCATCGTGAGCACATACTGATAAGCCAAAGCCACCCAACCGGTAAGGGTGCCAATCAAAACCAAAAAGAGAAGCGGGTTGCGGAAGCCACCCTCCTTTTGAAATCCGGCATAAATCGTGCGCGGATGCACAAGGAGGCCGGAGACTGTCTCGATCACCGCCTTCGGAATTCCGATCTCCTCGCGCTTCTCCCACGCCGGTTCGGTCGGAAGTGGGGGCATGGCGGAACTCTGCTCCACAGACGGCAAAGGTGGCAATTCTGGCAGATCCTTGAATTCAGAAAGAGGAATCCACTCCGGCATCGGATCACTCCATGCCAGGTCAGTTGGCAGGAACTTCCCATCCCTCAGACCCTCGGCCACGTCTTCGGCGGTGAATCGGCCAAGGGCCGTGCCCTCCCGTGCTATATGTATCGGCTGCATCCCCCAAAGCAATGGCATACAATGGCTTCAGTTTGAAAGCACAGAAACCTCACGAAAACAAAAT
>JBGTAR010000279.1:0-13861 GCA_041749815.1 Terrimicrobiaceae bacterium | reverse complement strand
TGGTTGGACGAGAAATCATCGCCTCCAAGCTGCGTTTCTGTTCCGGGCTTGCTGCGAGAATGCGGATTGGACGGGCCATCCGCCAATCGTAACCGCCAATTTGTGTTTTGTATAGCTATTTAACAACCAGCACACTAGTGGTGGCGTCATCTTTCGCCTCACTGGCGGTGGAATTGGTGTTGCAGGAGATGCTGCGGCTGGCACTCTGGACTTTGGTGCTGCCGAAGGAGTGGTTTGGGCAAACGGCACAAACATCAACAGCATTGGTTCAGTCATCGCCGGATCTGGGGGCTTCACTAAAGCGGGGACAGGAACTCTGATCATCTCAGGCGATAACCTCTTCTCGGGAGCCACCACTGTGTCAGCCGGAGTATTGCAAGTAGCTAGCACATCTGACCTTGGTTCAGGCAATGTGACCATCGCCAATGGAGCCACGCTCTCTTTGCTGGGTGATGTCTCCATCTCCGATGCAGCCACACTCACGCTCCAGAACTTTGGTCTCACCAATGGCATGGTGACACTCGCTGCAGGTCTCAATGAGACTGTTGGAGCCCTTTATTTGGGTAGCACCGGGTATTTCTCAGGAACCTTTGGCGCTGTCGGAAGCGGAGCTGGTTTTGAAAGCAACACATGGTTTGGTGGTTCTGGAATCATCACCGTGGTTCCCGAACCCGCCACATGGATGCTTCTTGCGGGAGCCGGCAGCTTCCTGATCGCTCGTCGCCGTCGCCGCGCTTAATCCACTCCTTGGGGGAATTGGTCGGTTCCTCACCGTTCCGACCATGAAACAAAACGTCCGGCAGTTTCGACTGTCGGACGTTTTGGCGTTTTGAGGTCAGTTTCAGTCAGGGGGGGCGGGCCTACCGCCCGATTAATCATTGATGCTCGTCGCAGCCCAGGTAAAATCCACACGGGCGAGACGCCCAATACCCCCTGACTAGCATCTTCAATCAACCTCTCGATCCTACCCCAGATAGAGCATGCTGTAGGACAATGACTTGACATCAATTTTATATCATGTGTGAATAATCACGGCGTCATTGCAAACAGCCGCGCTCCTACCAATGAACAAAAAACTATCCCTCCTCGCTCCCACGTTGATATTCACTCTCATGACCGCAGCCCAAGCCGCTGTGGTGATCACCCCGGAATCGGCTGGCGGGGTTCCGGGATCTGGTTTTCAAAATCCTGCACCTTTCTTCGATGCCCAGCCAGCCACCCCCCCAACGGCTGGAACCACCACGGATTCCTTCGGCTCCGCAGGAGCCTTTTATCTGACCGATGGGCGTGCGTTCTATTTTGACTTTGGTCCGAACTTCGCAAATCTCAGCATCACGGAGGCCTTTCTTGGATTAAAACAATTTGGGTCGGACCCATCGCTTATGGCTGAGGCGAACTTTTATTGGAGTCCGACACTCACGTCTTCCGACCTGACCTACCAACCCATCACCCAAGGCCACATCGCCGCCACAGGGACCGGAGCGGGAGCTACTTCGGGTGTGGGAGGTTTTTTTAATATCTTTGACTACACCGCAGACACCCCAAACAAGAGTTGGCAGTCGGTTTGGACAGGAGACGTCACACCTTCAGCCCGATACTTCATCGGGAGTATCGTTGACGCAACCGGTGGAGCCACAGGAAACAGGGTGGAAGAAATCGTTTTTACCGGAACCATCCCCGAGCCATCGACGGGGCTGCTTCTTGGTTTGGGAGCGCTGGCGCTCGCTTGTTCTCGCCGTATCTGTCGGAAATGAACTGAGTGGTAAGGCTGGGCAGTCTCCACCTTCGCCAAGGCTACGGCGAGACAAGCCTTGCCCGCCGACTTTGATCTGCTCTCCGCGGGAGTGGATGGTTGCCTCTAGTTAACATCCCCAGTGATTTGTCCTGGCTAATTTCTTGCGTCCCATCTGGTCATCACACCCAATCATTAGAATTCGCTGATCGACTTCGGCCACAATCCTCAATAGCCACTGCAGCAGATGCAACAGTCTGGGGGTCTCGAAGATGCGACCCTTTTACATGAACTTTTCGGCCAGAACCAGCTTGATCAGGGACTGGTAGGGCACATCGCGCTTGTTCGCCTCAATCTTGATGGTTTCCAAGAGAGTGGCAGGCATTCGCAGCGAGATCGTTTCCGTCGAAAGCTTCAAATTGGGCAGGCGCACGCGACTGGCCTTCGACCAATCTAAATTGTGCCCCTCATTTTTAGGCATATCCGGCACATACAGACGTTCAGGTTGCTTTTTCATAAATCATTTTTTCCTTTCTGTTCATTGGCCTCACTGAAATTGGGCGAATCAATCGCCCCCGCAAGGTGAAACTGGCGTGCAGCAGGCGGCCGTCGTCCGTCTGACCGAGGGCATGAAATCGCGGCTCCGGGCTGCTGTGTGAGGCATCTGCTGTAACGATCAGGGGGGCGTTAACAAACAATTGCTCGGTTTCTGCGCATGTGACTCCGTGTTTCGTCTCGCTTTTGAAAGCATTCCCCTTGTCCCACTGGAACCCCACGATTAATGCCCAATCAATCATTGAAGAGTGTATATTACAGAAATATACACATATCAACAAAAAATACATCTCGCCGTTCATCCCAGCGTCATCTTCAATCCAATGACCGCCATGCCAAATATGGCTGTCACAGGTGAAAAATCCTTGAATTTCCACGAAAAACCGGGAATGATCCCGGAATGATCTCTCCCAAGTTTGTTGTGGTCTCCCTAGCCTGCTGTGCGGGTGTTTTTTTCTCCCTGAATGCAGTCATTGCGGGTTCCGCGCGGGTCACAGACATCACAGCCGGACTGAAACTGATTGATGAGATCGACACGGCAAAAGTGACGCCTGACTATGAATCGGCTCCCGGTGTGAGCCAGGTGCAGAGCCTGATTGATCGAGAGGCGCGTGTGATGCCCCCGACGGACAAGGCCTCGGTTTTTTCATATGTGATTGGAAAGGGAAAGGGGCTGAAGGCTGGGAAATCGTATATCCTGGCGGTGGATTACCCCGATGATGTGCCACGAACGATCTATCTGGCGAACCGCGGCGCTGACTATGTGCGGGGCTGGGCCACGGGCGCAGCGTTTGGGGATGTTCGTTCGCAATTTGTTGAGCCGTCTGTGGAGTCTTTAAATTTTCCCCAATCCGGTCAGTGGCAGACTTTCAAACAGTATTTTCATTTGCTCGATCGTTTTCAGGGCGTTCAGGGCGTGCGTTCACCCAAGCCGGGGTCCCGCCCGTATTCGCCGAATGACGGTTTCAACGTTGTCATTTTTCAGCCGAATCAATTGAACTCTCTCCGGTCAGAAGGAGCCGCCGTGGGAAAGATCCGTCTCTACGAAGTCGAGGACCCCTCCAAGCTCTTTGCTCCGATCCAATACCCCCCCAAGGATTTGCCGCGCCGTCATGTCTTTTGGCGCGAGGAAATGTCTGATGAGGTGATTCAGGGGACGGGAGATCAGCGGGGTGTTGACGACTCCTTGGACTGGTATATCGGCAAAATGAAAATGGCCAAGGTTCTCGGTTTTAATACCTTCTCCAAGGACCTGCTTGAGTTTGGACACAATCAAGGATGGGAAAGCGGCGACCAGGATTGGGTGGTGGAAGCACAACCTCCGAACAGTGACCTTTGGACCCGCCTGGTCCCAGCCATCACTGCCGAAGGGTTGGAGATTCTGCCTTACTATGAATACAAAGGAAGTATCGGCATGCCAGAGGACAGTTTCGCCAAGCAGAAACGTGCCAAAAAGCTGTATCATGGAAAACGGGGGGAACGTTATACAGGCGTCTATTGGGTGGAGGATCACAACGCCGATTTGACCGATCCTGAAACGCTTGAAGACGCCAAACGGGTTTTGGACAAGACCGTGGTCCAATTTCAAGACGAAGGAAAATTTGTCGGCATTTGGATGAGAACCAGAAACACCCATTTGCCCATCAGTTTTTCCGATGAGGCCATTAGCCGTTTTCAGGCGGACCACCCGGAAGAAGGCAAGCACGCATCGCAAGATTCCCTGATCGCGTCCTATGAGGGAGACAAAGTCCTCTACAACGCGTATCTGGAGTGGTGGTTTGGGAAGCGGGCGCAATTCTTAACGGCTTTGAGGGACTATCTGAGGGAGGAGCTTGGTCAAAAGGATGTGCAGGTGCTCTTCACCCCGTGGGTGAGTGAAGCGGTTCCCGCGCTCCATCCCGCAAATCAAACAGGAGGCCATCCAGGCGTGGTGACCGATGACGTGGATTGGTGGAAGGCAACGGCCGAGACCACGGAGGACCCGTGGTGGAAATGGCATCTCATGCCAACGGATTTTCAGAGCGCTGTGGATGACAACCTGTTCGCGACGGTGCTCGAAAAACAGGCTCCTGCCTATGAAAATGGTGATGAGAATTATCACTCCGCTCCGGGGGCCGATCCGTTGCGCTACAAAACGATCGAGGATGTCGCCATGACCTATCCCGTTGGTCGCCTTTTCACCACATCCAACCCCGCAGCCTTTGAACCATACGAATCGGTTTCAGGTCTCAGTGTGGTGAGGTTTTATCCGCTGAACGAAGAGGCCGAGGATCCCAATTCCAAGCCATCTCCCTTTGATCATCTCATGGGATACATCTGCGTGGATTGTGACCGGGCGGGGCCCAATATGATGTTGGACCTGGCACAAGCGGTCGCCTACGGCGCGCCTCGAAATATCGGGTATCTCTCAGGCTCGAGTTTTTCCACTGGTTTCCCGGAGATCATGCGCCGATTCAATCAGGCCTTTCTTGCCGTTCCCGCCTTGCCATCCACGCGACTTGAAGGAGCTTCGGATAATCCCGAGGTGGTCGTGCGTCAGATTGTGACCCCCAAAAACGGAACCTACTTTTACGTGGTTAACACATCCATGAACAAAATTCCCAACGTGAAACTCACACTGCCCGGCAACGGCGTGCCGGTTAATTTGGTCACGGGTGATAGTATGACAGGGAAAACACTAAGCCTTGCCATGGACTCCGCCGAACTGATGGCGTTTCACATGGCGCCGTAGGGAGATGGGAGATGGGAGGGGCGCAAATATGAGCCGGTGGTTTCAAGTGGCAGTTTAGTGGAGTGTTTCACAAATAACAGGTGCTTTGTTGGGTTCAAAATGGCCCGCTGCCAAGGAGCGACGAAAGAGCATATCCTTTGTGATACGTAACTGAGATGCAACGCATGCACCGGGCCGTTTTCAACCCAACCCATCGGGCTGGGAGGATTCTGGCGATTTGGCAGGCCTAGCCTCGCTGCGCTCGTTGTAGCTCCGTTGCTCGCTCGACCAGTGTGAACCCACACAGGTTCTTAGCTCGCGCCTCGAAAATCGCCAAAATTCTCCCCAACAAAACGCCAGTCAATTGTGAGACACTAGGCTCGGCCGTTTTCTGGCACCAAAGGTGCCCGATTCAACAGCGCTAAAGGCGCGAAATCCCATAGCCCAGCCCAGCGGGCTGGGTTATGGTCACTAAAAAACTGCGGCCTGAAAGGCTGCGATCCAGGAGTCTGAATCCATGCCACAATCCCTTTCATGCCTGCTTACACACTTGGTCTTCAGCACGAAGAATCGCGAACCTTGCTTGAAAGGAGATGTTGCTGTGGAAATTCACCCTTACCTCATCGGAGTCCTCGACAATCTCGGATGCCCATCACTTCAAATCGGTGGCGTCAGTGATCATGTCCACATCTTCTTCAGGCTTTCCCGGACAAAATCGATTTCCGAGGTTGTTGAAACAGTAAAAACCAGCTCATCAAAATGGATCAAAACCAAGGGCAACGAATTCGCGGGGTTTCATTGGCAGTCCGGTTATGGTGCATTCTCGGTAAGTCAATCGGACTCAGATGCGGTAGTCGCCTATATTCGCAAGCAACCTGACCACCACGAAAACATCTCCTTTCAAGAGGAATACCGTCGTTTTCTGGATCGCTACCAAATTCGATATGACGAAAGGTATGTCTGGGATTGAGAATGTCGGCCCTACAGGCCTGATGCCTTATTACATAGCAACCCAGCCCGTTGGGCTGGGCTATGGCATCTGGCACCTTTGGTGCCCAAAATGGTCAATCCTTGGTGGTATAAAGATTCCTCCCAAGCCTTCCAATACGGGATTTACGATTGCCTCAGATCAGTCACATCATCGGACACAATGCTGGAGCTGGAAGAAAAATGACGGAGCACAGCAGAATGCCCGCGACGCAGCACAATCTCCTCCTCGTTGTTTTCAGGGGTGGACGGTGCGGCACAAAAGCCATCAATGGTGAGGTTAGTAAAATCTTCGATTTCCAACGCATGACGGAAGAAGTCTGGCAGTGGGGCCTGCCTGTCGATCTTGAGATTCCTGAAGGTGAGGCCATTCACGCCCTTGGCATAGAGGGCGGGGATATCATGACAAAAAACTTTTTTTTGTTCATCGCGTGCCGGACGGAGATCGAAATTTCCACCAAAAGACTCCTGGAGCACGCCGGGCTTGAGGCAGGTGCGAACATCGTCAAATGTGATGTTTGAGATGGTTCCGTTCTCGGCGGCAGACAAGACCATTCCGTGTTCGGCTTCGAGGTGAATATGGGCGAAGGTGATGTTTCGAATCTCCCCGAGAGCTCCACCAGTCAGCAGGTCTCGCTCCGTGGAGAGGTGAATGGGTTCAGCTTTGCCCCACCACTTGCCTTTGTAGAGGCGTGTTTCGATCACCATGTTTGAAAACATCACATTTTCTATGGTTTCGTTCCCCCGTACAAAAAGCCCAATCCCTCGATTGGAATTGCGGATGATGATATTGTTAAAAAGCATGTTGCGGAAGGAGTGTTCGCCCCAGCCAATCCGAATCCCCGCCGACCGTGAGCAAATGATGCAGTTTTGAACGGTGATGTTTTCCAGCGTTCCGCTGCCGAACCCATCGGCGCAGGGGCTGAAAGCGATGCCATCATCGCCCGCTTCGATATTGCAATCACTGATCCGGACATTGCGACTCAGACTCACGTCAATGCCATCGCTGTTTGGCATGAGCATGCTGCTCTTGATCTCCAAGCCGCTGAGCAGGGCATCCTCACAGCATGAGAGATGCAGGCACCAATTGGGGGCCTCCATGATCTTCACCTGGGATACCAAAATATCCCGACAGTCATGAAGCAGGATCAGGATCCCCGGTCGGGGTTTGTGCAGAATGGGGCCGTCTTCAGCCTGATCATTGATGTCAAAATACGCTTCGCCCTGACGCGTGCAACTTGCCGCAAAATCCCGTGAGAGGTCGGCTTGGTCGTGGATGGCAAACGCATCGGCATTGCCGTCAATGACCCCACGCCCGGTGATCGCGATATTGCGAGCTCCCAAGGCCACAATCAGTGCTGTGTTTCTGAGCTCGCTGGTCATTGGCAGCACACGATAATCGGCAAGGTGGGGGCTTCCTTTCAAAACAGAACCCGTCTCAAGGTGCAGTGTCACATTGCTGAGAAGCTCCACCGTGCCAATCAGATATTGCCCTGCCGGAACACTGACTGTGCCGCCCCCATTCTCATGACATGCCAAAATGGCCTGGTTGATCGCTGATGTGTCAAGGGTGACACCATCGCCTGTTGCACCAAAATTGCGGATATTTGTCATTGAAAGATAGGGGGTCTTTTGGGGGCTGTTTAACTATGACTTAGCAAGCTGTGGCGTGCGATCTCAGTATTCAAGATAAAAACGGGAAAGATCACGACATGGTTATTATCCAACATGCCCTGAGCTTTTTCCCTTGAAAAGCGGGAACGATCACGTATTTTTCTACCTTTATGTTCAACCCCTCCATTTCTTCTCTGCTCACGCTCCCCGTTTTGCTCCTTTCTCAGTTCCTGCCTGTTCAGGCGTCTGGCCAGCCCGCCTCGACTTTTGATTTTGATCAACTGCAGCTTGTTGAAAAAATCAATTGTGCTGCGACCCCTGCGGAGGGGGTCTTCCGTCAGTTTCCCGAGGGCACGAGCACGGTCGAAAAGATCCTTGGGAGGGATGCCCGGGGCCTGCCGAATGACAGCGATCAGATGAAATATTTTGCCTATAAAATCGGCGCTGGCAAGGGGTTGAAAGCTGGGGCGGCCTATGTGCTTGTTGTGGACTATCCCGAGGACCAACCCCGCACGATGTATATCCTGAACCGGGGAAACGAAACCGGGCGTGGCCTCGCGACGGGCCGTGCGGTTGCTGACGGGCTTTTTGGCAGGCATGTCAACAACAACGCCGAGTCTGTGGATTACCCCCTGTCTCAGAACTGGCAGCAGTGGCAGCAGTTTTTCTATCTGCATGACCGCTTTCCTTCCTTTGAATCCCTCAGGGGAGCCAAGCCCAGGACGATGACCCCCGAGGAGGGCTTTTGGGTGGTTATTGCGCAGACGAACCAAATGGACGCAACGGCCTCGGCAGGGGCCGCTGTCGCTGCCATCAGCCTTTACGAGGTTCCCAACCCTGAGCAATACAATGTGAAGATCAACTACCCCCCTGATTCTCTGCCGAAGCGCTATCTGTTTTGCCGTGAGGAGATGGCCGATGGGGTGGTCTCCGTTCCGCATGGAGCCGACGATCCCACGCTACGGGGCCTCAACGATCCCATGACCTGGTATGAATACAAGGCCCGGAATATGGAGTTCCTTGGCATGAATACGTTCACAACGGACCTGCTCGAGTTTGGGCATAATCAGGGCTGGGATGCAAAAGACAACGCATGGTATGTCCCCAATTCGCAACCCAACCGTTGGGAAAATATTCTTGCGATGCTGGAAAAATACCCGTCCCTGTTTGTGCTTCCCTACTACGAGTATGGCGGCGGCACCGGGCCGGAGGGAGAAGGCAAAAAGCGCAAGCCACTCATGTTGAGTGGTGATAAAAAATACACCCACATCGACTGGGTGAACAACAATGCGCACATCGACATCCTTGATCCTGCAGCGCTGGAGGATGCAAAAAAAGTCCTTGAGTTGACCGTCCTTCCATTCAAAGACGAGGTCAAATTTCTTGGAGCCTGGTTCCGCCCGAGGCCGGTCCAAATGCCAATCAGTTTCCGGGATGAAAATCTTTCCCTCTACAATGAGGAGACCGGGGTTTCGGTCACGCGGGATTCCTTGAAGTCCAACAAAGAGGATTTGGGGAAATATTACGATTGGTGGTTCAAAAAGCGCGCCGCTTTTATTGTCTCCCTGGCTCAGTATCTTCGGGAAAATGGATTGCCCGAGGCGGTTGTTCTTTTGACAACTGACACCAGTGAGCCGGGCGCCCCCCTTCCAGGCAACGTGCTTGTCACGGATGACCCCGAAACATGGAAGCCCCTCCTGGCCAAGCTCTACAAAAAGAAAAGTATCCTCTCTCTGGATCACGTTGTGAATCAGGAGATGCACCTTGAGGCGGTCAAATCTCCGCATGGCACATGGGGTGAATTCGAGTGGCACCATGCCACACCTTGGGCGGATCCGGATAATTACAAAACAGAAAATGGTGGGGCAATTCCCACCTACACCTACAACCGTCTCTACACGGTGGCCTCTCCAAAAGCCTTCGAGGAGTTCCGCACTCCGGAGGGGCTGGCCATTGTCCGGCACCACTCGCTGAATGAAAATATCATGAACGACAAAATTGGCTATTTTGCATGCGACGTGGAAGTGGCAGGACCCTATTCCATGCTCGCGGATGCCCGCGCCGTCGCCCGAGGTGATCCTCGATTTATCGGCTACCTTATCAGCAACACCCTCGCTCGCGGCTTCCCGCAATACGCCAGGGATTTTAATCAGGCCTTCCTTGCTCTGCCAGCACTGCCCAGCAAACGTCTCTCAAAGGCTTCCTCCGACGAGGAGGTCGTTGTGCGTGAGATTGATGCCGCAGAAAATGGAACCTACCTTGCCGTGATCAATACAGGATTTGACTCCAAAAAGGGCGTGACCATCTCCCTTCCAAAGTCAGGTGCGGTCACCAATGCGGCCATCGACTCCCCGCTACCCATCAAGGGTGATCAACTCACGTTGGATCTTTACCCGGGCCAGCTCTACGCCATCCACATCAAGTAACAGCCAGCCTGCTCAGAGGAGGCTGGAGATCAGTCCCCAAAGGCAATAAAGGCGGACTGGAACGGGGCCAGGCTGATGTGCTCAAGGTGCTCCTGTCCGGTCAGAAGGTCCTGTCCGGGGTGGGGGAGGGGGATCTTGTGTGCGGCATCATTGGAATTTGATATGGCCCAAGCCTTTCGTCCATCATCGGTCCCCTGAGGACTCATCCACACTCCGGCAGGCATGGGGTGGCGGGGGATCTTTTCCCGATCGAGAATGCTTTCAAAGAGGCTCCGCCTCCCTGCATTGGCAAGTTCGCTTCCGAGCACATACATGCGTCCACCACCAACCTGGCGAGTCACCCCCCAAACCTCTCCGGCGAATCGGCTTTCCGTGTATGTTCCCAAAACTTCATCATCCGCTGAAGGAACAAAAACCGACAAAGTCATCTCCGCCGTTGTTTCCGTGGCGTTAAATAACCTCATGGTGACGGGACCTCCCGGGCAAAAAAATCGTGTCTCAAATCCGGCAAATTCCTCAACAGCTCCATAGAGTCTGGTTGTTGGAACGGTGTGATCGCCGTCCCGATACCCACTGTAAGGGCCGAGGACCCAGGCTCCTCCGCGTTTCAGGTGTTCCTTCATTTTATTCAGAAATTCACCGCTCACGTAAGGCAGGTATGGAGAAAAAATAATTTTGCGATTTTCGAGGGAGGCCTCGTCAAAAACGACGTCCCGCCAAGCCCCGGCTTCGACCAGAGATTGATATTGGGTGGTCATCCGTTTTTGATAATTGAAGTTTGCTTCCAGTCCGGCCACCTGATCGCTGTAGAAGAAGTGTCCATTGGACTCGGAGCGGATCAGTGCGACATCAGCCGGGGTGGGGTGGTAATCTGCCAGAATTGGCTCCAACTTTTTGCGCAGGGATGAAACATTTCTGGCCCCCTCCCATCCAGGGGTCTCTTTGCCATTGGCATAGATCACCGAAAGATGCCCGATTTCCGTGCCAGTCCGCTGCTGCCGCCACGGCCAATAAAGAAAGGCTTCGGAACCCCCCGTGTAATTCTGAAACGCAAAGCAACTGAGCCACCTGGGGTCAGCCATCCGCCCTTCGATCCGGACATCAACCCCGGTCTCTGCCGTCCAAAATCGCCGCCCTGGTTTCACATTGCGCATGCTGTCGATGCGCCATTGTGCTCCAACAAGTCCAAGATGGTTGACGTAAATGTCGGCTGAAGCAAAGTCCAGATCTTGAAAAAGACTCCATTCATCCACACTGTCCTCGCTGTTGTGCGTGATTGGAGCACTGCTGATTTTTCTGATCTCCAAGCACTGCTCATTTTTGAAGTCCACCGCCGAATCACTCATAAAACGGCGATAATTCAAAAGCACGGAGTAGTGGTGCGACCAAGTGGGAACCGGGTATGGCCCGGGGACTTCACCAAAACCTTCATAGCGATTGCTCCAAACATCCGTTCCCCAGCGCGCATTGAGTTCCTCCAAATTTTGATAGCGGTTGGCAAGCCACTCACCCCAGGCCTTCTGACAGGATTCACACAGACAGAGTTTCTGATGACCACGCAGCTCATTGTCAATCTGCCACCCAATCACACTTTTGTGTCCACTCACCGCTTGAGCCATGGCCGCAGCGATCCGATTCGCATAAAACCGAAAGGTTCGGTTGTTGTAACACGCGTGTTGCCTGGCTCCGTGTTTATGACGGTAACCATCAGGGTCCACATACCCAATCTCCGGATGCCGTAGCAGCAACCACTGCGGGGGAGCAGCTGAGGGCGTTCCAAGGAGTGCGGAAAGACCGTGGTCCGCCGCCAGGTCAAGCGCCTCACACAGCCAGTCGAAATGAAATGTCCCGTCCCTGGGCTCCATGCGTGACCATGCGAATTCTCCCAGCCGCACCACATTCAAACCGAGATCATACATTCTCTTCAAATCCTCGAGCAGCGTCGCTTTGTCCCACTGCTCGGGATACCAAGCCGCACCGTGATAGAGTCGGGGAGAATCAGAACCCATTGTCGTGAACATTCACATATTTTCTAACGTGTTATTCCGCAATGTCCAAAAAGAATTGAATCAAACAATCGGTGTCCTTTGAGAACGTCAGATCAGACCGGCCGGTAACGCTCGGGGAGCGCTGCCAGCAGAGTGTCTTTGGAGGACCGCTCAAAGTACTGGCTGAGTGATTCCTCACCCTGTTTTCCGTCGGTGTACGCTTTCAGGAGGCCATCAATGACGATGTCCACATCCGAGGCGAGAATCTTGCCTTTGAGGAGTTCATTGAAGCGGCGGTTTTCACCGAGCCGACCTCCAACAAAGAGGTCGTAGGCATCCACCATTTTTCCATCAACCTTGGTTTTTGCACCCCGGAAGCCGATGTCGGCGATCTGGTGTTGGCCACAGGAAGACGGGCATCCACTGAAGTGGACGCGGACTTTGTCCTTGTACCAGGCGCTGCGGGTTTCAAGTTGCGTGACAAGCTCGATCATCCTGTTTTTGGTTTCCGCAACAGCAAGGTTGCAGAATTCGATGCCGGTGCAGGAAACGCAGCCTTTGCGGAAATTGGAGGGCGTGTGCACAAGGCCAAGTGAGTCCATCTCGGCTTTGAGGGCCTCAAGATTCGCATCAGGGATGTGCGGGATCAGCAAATTCTGTTTGTTGGTGAGACGGATGAGGTCTTTGCCCGGGAGACTGTATTTGATGGCGAGGTTGCCCACGGCGGCTAGAAGGCCATTGCGCAGCCGTCCACCGGGGAAGGTGATTCCCACCCAGTTCAGGCCGGGCTCGTTTTGGGCATGGATGCCCATGTGATCGGTCTCTTGATCTTTTGGAAACACAAAGTGCTCATGCCGGGGCAGTCTGTAGCCGAGTTTGGATTCCATTTCGGCGAGGATTCGTTCGACGCCCCAATCCGCAACAAGGAATTTGAAACGGGCCCGGTTGCGTTTGTTTCGGAATCCTTCATCCCGATAAATCTCAGTGATGGCTTTGGCGACGGGCCAGGCTTGATCGGGCTCAATCCAGATGGGAAGGACTTGGGCCATGTGCGGGGCACTCGACAATCCACCGCCAACTTTGACGCCATAACCCGCCTGGCCACTGGCATTCACCAAGCCGAAGAATCCAAGGCAGTTGATGTCGGGCTGGTGGCAATGAATGTGACAGCCACTGATACCGATTTTGTATTTTCTTGGCAGGTTGGAAAAATCTTTGGTGTTGGTCAGCTTTTCGTTGATCTCCAACATTTGAGGCGTGGAATCAAGGATCTGGTGGGGGTTGATTCCTGAAACCGGGCAACTCACCACATTGCGCGTGATGTCGCCGCACGCACCACTGGTGATCAGATCAACGGCCTTCAGCCGCTCAAAAATGGGTGGAACGTCCTCAATCCTCAGCCAGTGATATTGGATGGTTTGACGGGTAGTGATATCGCTCAGCCCATGACCGAACTCGTCCCCAATCTCAGACAAAGCAATGGCCTGTTTTCCCGTGAGTTGGCCGCCGGGAATCTTTGTGCGCATCATGAAATACCCGCTGTCTTTGGGTTTCTGACGGTAGACGCCATACCACTTCATGAGTGTAAAATCCTCTTCGGTGATGGCATCAAAACCAAGCTTGGCGTAGCGATAAATGTCGTGAATCACGTCCAATCCGTCCTTTTCGAGCTTCAGGCGCTCCTCGCTGGTGGGTTCAATCAGGCCCTCTTTGACGGCTTGGAAATTCGGGTTAATATCAATCATAGGGTGTAAAGACGTGCAATTCTGTCGCACATAGAACTTTCTGATGCAAACACGCGGAATTCAAACAGAATCTTGGAAATAATGAGTCGGGGATTATTCTACAA
>JBGTAR010000278.1:0-7847 GCA_041749815.1 Terrimicrobiaceae bacterium | reverse complement strand
GTCAAAATCGAAACGGCGGCCATGGACGGTTTGAGACATCACCTCCAACGATTTTTCAATCGGATAGAGGCGAAAACCAAAAAGAGAGTCCCGCACCCCACCCCAAAGCGTCTCCAACTCAGCAAAAAAATTGCCAACCCTTCGGCCATACACACGCTCGGAGGGGGCGTCAGCCCCAAACACGGGTACACCTAAAATCATGGCGCCAGGGCATTTGGTGGAAAGCTCCATAAACTCCGGAACTTGGAAGGCCGGGTGCTGACCGTCGGCATCCATCACCAAGACATGATGAAATCCCTCCTGCTTTGCGAGCCTCATGGCATGGAGAACGGCTGCCCCTTTGCCGCCATTGGGGCGGAGATGCACAATGCGCAGGCGTGTGTGTTTCGACGCGAGGGCATGGATTTCCTCGACGCTTCCATCCGTGCTACCGTCCAGGACCACCCACACATGGGACCACTGATCAAGGACCTCAGCCGCGGTTAGAGCCAGCAAGGAGCCGCTGTTATAGCTTGGCAGCAGGACCAACTGGGTGGACCTCTCCTCCCTCAAGGCTTGGGGTCCTGACCGCTGGAGGCCACGATACCCGACTTGGTCACCTCATCGCGGAAGTAAGCCTCCAAACGGCGGGCAAAATCATTGGCTGATTCCCCCTCCTCCGGGGTAAAAACTTCTCCCAAGCGCATGGAAAGACGAACCGGCAGCTGCGAGGGTCTGAACAGGTGGTAATTCTTGGTCAAATACTCGCCTTCATGCTGAACAATGATTGTCTGGACCGGTGTGCATGTGCGCGTGGCCATCAGGGCAAACCCTCGTTTGAAGGGATTGAGAACTCCATGGCGGGACCGTGTCCCCTCGGGAAAAATCACCAGGTTTTCTCCCCGGGAAAGGCGATCAATGCCGGCGTGGACAAGAGCCTTCCCCCGGTCATTGGAAATATAGCCAGCCAGGCGGGAAAAATTGGAAAATGCAGGGTTTGCAAGCAAGTCGGCGCGCATGATGCAAACCGCGCGCGGAAGGACGGACAGCAAGACAAACGCATCCACCAAGCTGGGATGATTGGCAGCCACAATCGTTCCACGCAAGTCCCGCAGTTTGTCCTCATCCGGAAAATCAAAAGCAATAACCCCCAGAGAGCTGGCGAGTTTTCTCCAAACCAGAAAGTGACGGAGAATCCGGTGCTGCCAGTAAGCGGGCTCCCTTGGCGCCAACCAGAAAAATGTGAGGATCCCCGCCGCAATATTGTTCGATACAGAGATCGCATAAAAAAGACCAAGAGCCAGCAACTGCCTCAAGTATGGCCCCAGATTGCCAGCGGCGAAGCCATGACGGCGGACGGACTCGCCGCGCTCCTTGCCGAGCGGATCGGTGGATTCAAACTGGACACCGTGGAACATCAAAGACCAGAATATTGTGTTTTAAATCGGACCAACAAGAGGCTCAGCGCCCGGGAATCGCCGGCATTTTGATCTCATGGTACCCGCGAGGGATCTCAAAGTCAGACGCCGGCAGCGGGTCACGGTTGATCGAGACCAAGGTGATCGTGGCCTTTCCAGCCCCCGGGACTTCGGCGATGGTGCGAACCGGAATCCCCTTCAGGTTGGGATCGGAGAACCACTGACTTTCCGGGCCCCCACTTGCCTTGAGAGCCGAGAGTTGACTATAGATCTCTTCCAGATCGGGAACGTTTTTGGCCAACCAGACCTCGATCTTTTGGCCATTGAATGTGGTCACATACTCCTCACATTCAAAACCGCTGATGGTCTCTTTCCTCCCTGTCGGGGTTGGTGCCTCAGGAGTGGCTTCGGCCTCCTTGCCAAGATTGGCTTGGGCCGCTTTGATATCTGCCCCGGAGAGCTTGACCACAGCTTTCTGGACATGCAGGAGGCTCGTGGTGTCCCCCGTGCGGGAATCGATAATTGCCGTCATTTCGCGGCCCACATCCGTTCGGATTTTGCCGTCTTTGATCTTTGTGTGCACGAGGGCCGGTTCGCCGCCCTGGCTGGTTTCCATCTGTTGAGTGAGCGTGATGTCAGCGCGGGCTACTCCGAGCGCAAGGATTGCAAAAAGCACATGGGTTTTCATGGATCGTGGGGATTGGGGATTGGGGGTTGGGGTTTTAGCGGGAGAGGTCAGATTGCGTGAGAATCACAAAGCCTTCGCCAAGGAGCACATTGGAGGAACATTCAATATCATCGACATGCATCACCAATACTGATCGGCCTCTTGGGCGAATGAGCAAGGGGTAACTGAAAATAATATTCACTTCGGCCATCAGTAGCGCGGCCAGAACCTTGCTCAAATCTGCTGGCCCATCTGCGAGCTCGATCACCAAAACATCGCAGGCACCATAAGGAATGTCTTCTTGTTGGAATAGCTCGCTGACGAGGTCCGGGTCGCTCACGATCATTCGTGCGATGGCAGATTCCGACGAGTCCTGAATACTCAGAGCGAGGACAACCACATTGTGACTGTCCAAGAGTTTAACGACCTCCAAGAGCGCTCCAACCTTGTTTTGCAGGAAAACAGAAAATTGGCGAACTTGCGGGCCTGAGATTTTTTCGGTGGTGGCTATTGCTGGCATTATTTGTAGGCGTAAATGAGACAAAAGGGAGACTTCTCGCCTTCCAAAAGGTCGAGTTTTAGAAAGTATTTACCGCTGATGTCGGGTTCAAAGCCGGCAGCCGCCGAGGCTCCATCCGTGTAACTTTGAAATTCCACGGGCTTTCCTGCGGCATCAAACACGCTCACGGAGAGTTTGCGCGCCGGCGGGGTGGCTGCTGCGCAGAACCAGTATTCGTTCCCAGCAAAGAGGTTCACCTCCAAGTAGCGCGGGCGATCGGGCTCAATCTCCCCGGGCCAGAAACCGTCACGAAGCCGGTATCCATCATTCGTAAAGGCCCCCGCCAATTCCAAGGCCAAACTCCGCGCGCTGATATCGGAGGGGACTTCCTGAGCAACAGGAGCTTCTTGGGCCGTGGCAGCACAAAGAGGAAGAAGAAGAAAAAGGAGGAGAGTTTTCACGGTGTGGGAGCGGAGCCGTTGATAAGTTCGAACAAGGATCTCATGGTGGCGTGGAGTTGGACGACCTGCTCAGCTGAAGGAACCTCCGGTTCCACCAGTGGAAGCGACGTTGCCAGCCCGGCCCGAATTTCCGGCAGAGGGGTTTCGTTGCGGGCTGCCTCCGGCAAGGCATCAATTTGGGCCAGCAGGTATTCGATGATGGCCGGTTGACGGAGTAGCTTGGCGCCCGCCGGGGTATAATCGGCAGCCACCATGCCACTCACCAGATCCACTCCACGAATCCATGCTCCCAAACTCACCAGGGTCACCAGTCGGTCATCATTTTGGTCGACCATGTCGAGTTTCACTTCATTCTGGGTGGCTTCCAACTCCTCACGGAGCGCGTTCCAATCATTGTTGTCAGCGAAGTCGGCGATGCTGTTTGACCGGCCAAGGACGCTTTGACTGACATTGAGTTTTTTGGCGAGGGCAAGAATTTCTTTGCCAATGTTTTTGATGGCCTGCCCATCCTGGGCCTCCACGGCCACGTAACCATCCGCCACAAGAGTCCCAAGACCCAGGGCAATAATCGATCGACTGTTGGAAATCCCCGGCGAGCCGCTGCGCAAAAATTGCCCCCAGGCAGGTTGTGCAACTTTGCCCATCGCATTAAAAAATTCGCCGGGCATGGGGATCGTGACGGCATCAAGCTTCTCCGCTGCGCCAAGATCTTCTTTCGTCATTGAGCCATGCGCCGGAATTCCCGCAAACGCCGCAGTGGCAAAAATCAAAAAGAACGCATGGGCGGTTCTGGTCATAGCTGACATTAAAATCCATATGAGGCCATTTGACCAGCAGGTTTCGCTGGAACTCTTCGATGGGGAGGGCCAGATTCCGAACCTGCAACTATGAGTGACTCCCTGCCCATCTATGACCTGGACCTTGAGATTATTGAGGCCATGGGGCCCGGCGGCCGTCTTGTATTGAGCGCTCCGACAGGTTCAGGAAAATCGACTCAAGTCCCTCAGATTCTGTTGGATGGAGGAGTGCTTGGGGAAGGGTTGTGTGTCATTCTCCAGCCCAGGCGACTGGCAGCGAGAATGCTTGCCAAAAGGGTGGCTGAGGAGCGGGGCTGCCGGTTGGGTGATGAGGTTGGATATCAAATCCGGCTCGACAATGTTTCCTCCAGCCGCACGCGCATTCTTTTTGTCACGGAGGGGATCCTCCTCCGGCGCATGCTTGCGGAACCGTCCCTTCCCGGCATTTCTGCCATTCTGTTTGATGAATTCCACGAACGCCATCTGTATGGAGATATCACCCTGGCGCGGGCCTTGGAGTTGCAGGAAAGTCACCGTCCGGATTTGTGCTTGGGAGTGATGTCCGCAACCCTGGATGGGGACTCTTTGGAACATTACCTGGCTCCCTGTGTCCGCCTCTCTTCTGAGGGAAGAACCTTCCCAGTGGATATCCAATACCTGCCCTACGAACCGAAGGATGATCCTTGCTGGGAACTCGCGGCGGATGCGGTGTCTTCACATTTTGACCGCACAGAGGGAGATATCCTGGTTTTTATGCCCGGGGCATATGAAATCTCGAGGAGCATTCGGGAAATTCAAGCACGGGTCGGACGCCTGTGCCCGGTCTATCCGCTGCATGGCGAAATGCCGGCTGCGGAGCAGGACCGTGCCGTGGCGAAGTCATCTGACCGAAAAATTATTGTCTCCACCAATGTGGCTGAGACATCGCTAACCATCGATGGGGTGCGCACGGTGATTGATGCCGGACTGGCCAGAGTCGCGAGATACGACCCCAACCGCGGCATCAATACCCTCCTCATTGAAAAAATCAGCAAGGCCTCGGCCGCTCAACGGGCAGGACGCGCAGGACGCACGGCCCCCGGGATTTGCATCAGACTCTGGAGTGCCCGCTCTCACGAACTTCGCCAGGATCAGGAACTGCCAGAAGTCAAACGTTTGGACCTTGCGGAGACAGTGCTGACCTTAAAAGCGGCGGGAATCAATGACCCCTCAGCCTTTCGTTGGATCGAAGCCCCCGAGGAAAAAGCCCTCACCCGGGCAGAGTTGCTGCTTTCTGATCTTGGGGCTCTGGACCCCGGGGGGAAGCTGAGCACCGTGGGGCGACGGATGCTGTCATTTCCCGTGCATCCCCGCTACGCAAGAATGTTTCTGGCGGCAGGCGAAATGGGGTGTGTTCAGGCGGCGGCCCTCATCGCGGCCCTCACCCAATCACGCAGTATTCTTCTTCGTACTGATCGCAAAACCGAGGAGGAACGCCTCGAAATCTTCGGCGCGGGAACCTCCGATTTTTTTGTCCACATGCGCGCCTACCAATGGGCGGAGAAAAAAGACTTTCGCATGGAGGGGTGTCGGCCACTCGCCATTCATGCCGAGAGTGCAAGGCAGGTCAAAAAGCTGTTCCATCAGTTTCTGGATATCGCCAGAGCTGAGGGCTTGGACACGGAAGAGGGTGCAGTGAACGATGAATCCATTGCCAAATGTGTGCTCGCAGGGTTTGCCGATCAGGTTGCACGGCGACGAAGTGGAGGAACCCTGCAATGTGACATCGTCCATGGACGGCGAGGAGTCCTGGCACGTCATAGCATCGCCCAACAAAGCAATCTTTTGGTGGCTTCCGAAATCAATGAGATCGAGGGTCGGGATGGAGACGCCCAGGTCATCCTCTCCATGGCCACCGAAATCCAAGAGCCCTGGCTGCGGGAAATGTTCCCCCAGGACTTCTCAGAAACCAACACGGCGATCTTTGATGCGACTCAAAATCGGGTTGTCTTGCGCAAAGAAAAAAAATTCCGTGATCTGGTGCTGGAAACACGCGACCGGGACGCCGAGCCCTCCCCTCTGGCATCAGCCTGCCTGGCCCGCTCCATCCAAGCCGGTGAACTGCGGCTCAATGGATGGGATGATGCCGCTGCGCAATGGATCGAGCGGGTGAATTTCCTGTCTGCGGCCATGCCGGAATTGGAGATCCGCCCCATCGGACCCGACGAGAAAGAGCTGCTTGTTGCGGAACTTTGTGAGGGGGCGGTGTGTTACCGCGATGTGAAGGATAAACCCGTGATGCCTGCCCTGCGGGCCTGGCTCTCCGGAACTCAACTCTCAAATCTCGAAAAATTTGCACCCGAACGTTTGGAACTCCCCGGCGGTCGACGGGCAAAAATCACCTACACTCCCAGCCTGCCACCAACCCTCGCGGCGAGGATCCAGGATCTCTACGGCCTCAATGGCGGCCTCAGCATCGCAGCCGGGCGCTGTCCCCTCACCATCCAAATCCTTGCCCCCAATCATCGCCCCGTCCAGGTCACCAGCGACCTCCGCAATTTTTGGAAGGAATCCTACCCAAAACTCAAATTGGAACTCCAACGCAAATACCCGAAACACGAGTGGCGGGACACTCCTTGTGGTTGATGCCATCCTCCCCGACATACCTTGATTGTCCCAACCATGTTTAAACAACACAACAATTTGGCATTTACATTTTAGCCAAATGGCATCATGGTGGAACCATGAAGAAAAAAATTTCCAACACGGGTTCCGCATCGGCGCGGGTCAAGGAACCCACCGTGGCCCCTTGCAAAGACCCACGAACTGGTTTTGAGTCCATCGAAGAAATCCGTGAAGGCTTGCCCGTTGGCAAATTTTTTGAGTTGGAGGAGACCTTGGGGGTTGGCACTGCCCGCCTGGCCGAGGTGGTGGGTATCCCCGTCCGAACGCTCCAACGCCGCAAAGAGGAAGGCCGGCTCTCCAAGGAAGAATCCGATCGCCTGGATCGGGTGCTTCATTTGGTGGCCCAGGCGACGAGGGTTTTTGAATCCGTGGCCTCCGCCCGCGAATGGCTCACCCGCCCGCAGATGGGACTCGCGGGATTTGTCCCACTGGAACTGGCCGACACGGGTGCCGGCACTCGCGAAGTCGAAAACCTGCTTGGCCGGATCGACTATGGAGTTTACGCGTGATCGTTCAGGCTTGGCGGTTGGTCCGGGAAGCCCGCGCCGATGACGCCTTTTCCGGAGAAGGAGCCCGGCTCTACGGTGGACGCTGGAACCCAGCGGGCATTCGTGCCACCTACACAAGCGCCACCCGCTCGCTGGCCGCGCTGGAGGTCCTTGTGCATCAAGCCGAACGCGTGCCGGCAGGACGGTTTCTGTTTTTTGGCATTCGGTTCCCCCAAAAACTCATAACAACTGTTAACCCGGCTGACCTGCCTGCAAACTGGAAGAGCTTCCCGCCTCAAAAATCCACCACCAGTATGGGGAAAACCTGGGTCACAGAAAAAAAATCACCCATCCTCGAAGTCCCGAGCCTCCTCATCCCGGAGGAGTCAAATTTCCTCCTGAATTTTGATCACCCCCAGGCCAAAGAAATCGAAGTTGGAAAAGCCCAGCCCTTTTGTTTTACCCCCGGTTCCTGAAGACCACTGCAAGGTGATGAAGCGATGAAGGTTTTCATCAGCAACTTCAGCGCCTTTTTCCGATTGCTTTCCAAAAGCCGGTGGGCAAGGGTGGAGAGGTCAGAGGCTATGGACCGCGGACGGAGGAACCCCGCCAGGGCAGGAATGCAGCAACGGTACTTCGCTCCTCTTTGCCGTAGTCCTCTGGCACTTTTTTTACTGGAGGGGTGGTAGAGTGGTCGATTGCGCCGGTCTTGAAAACCGGAGAGCCGCAAGGCTCCGTGGGTTCGAATCCCACCCCCTCCGCCATGACCCTCAATTGCCCGCAAACCCTGATAAATACAGGGACTCGTGTTTTTGGCCTGGCATCAAAAAGGCCGTTTTTTGGCCAGGTGTCCCTAAAAGTGTCCCTTCTTCGC
>JBGTAR010000277.1:0-7886 GCA_041749815.1 Terrimicrobiaceae bacterium | reverse complement strand
GTGCTCAAGCCAGGTGCGCGCCAGATGAAGAACCGGACTGTATTGTGACAAACGTTGGCTGAATTCGGCCACGAAGGAACTGGACAAGTGCAGGTCCGACTTCGCCATGTCCGCCACGATGATGACCAGGCCGGACGGGTTCTTTTCCGCCATCTCCTGCAATCGATCGACCCACAGACCGGCCAATTCGCTATCTTCCTGCGCGATGCTCAAGCGAGTGGCGATACGCTGGAGATTCTCGATCAATCCAAGGCGCAGCATGATGGGAATCGCCCATAGCTCACCGAGTTTGAGCGTCTCAACGGTCTGATAAGAATCGATGAAGGCACCGAGCGGGCCGGCGTCGATCTGCGCGTCCACATGCTGGATCAACTCCAGCACGATGTTATACACCCGGGGGAATCCGACGGAGGAACCATTCGAGAGGCGGGGCAATTCCCGGCAGTAACCGCGAGGCAGATGCCGCCGCGCCATTTGGATCTGCTCCTCGATCAGATAAAAATTGTCCAGCATCCATTCAGCGGCGGGCGTCAGGCGGTGACCGGGATTCATGCTCCGGGTGCGGCGATTGAAGGAGCGGAGGTTCCGCTCGTTGACGTCCAGCCGGGAGAGCAGGCGGTTGCTCCCGTTGTCGGTGACGGTCCGGTGGGCTGCGGCTAGAGCGCGGGCGTGGCGTGCGAGTTGCTCGACGCTGAACAGCTCGGCCCGAAGGGGAGCATCGACCTCACCTGGCCGCATTTTTCTGGTTCCACCGCGTGGTTTGCCTGTCAGGAGTGTCCGCATGAAATGATCCCGCGAAAGGGCTATATGATTTCGACCCCTTGCGAACCAAGCCTAACTCGATGAAATCCTGAAACCATGGGGTGTTCTCCTACCTCGCTCTGGGGAGTAACCCTACCGGGAGGCTGTGCGCCTGGTATTTCGTGTTTCTGTCGGGTGTGTCTTTCATACGGTTTGGTTCGGGGTCCATGATCGTTTTCTCGCTTGAGGATGGCTAATCAGAAGCGCACACGCAGGCCGCCGCCCCAACCATATTCGGAGTGCCACTGGCCAATCAGCGAGATTTCACGTGTGAGCATGTAATCGAGATGCACGCGCTCCTCCCATTTCTCGCGCGTGTCATATCGCACCTCACCGCCCAGGGTCAGACGCGGGGTGAGCGGGATTTCCTTGCTGACCTGCACGCGGGCTCCCCCGCCGGTATCGGCCCAGACCGTGAGGTCAATATTGAGCGGCAGCTTATATAGGAACCCGAAGACTCCGTGGATGCTCTCGCTTTCAAATTTCGCCGGACGACCGCTGATCGAATCGAACATGTCAACGCCGGCAAGAAGGCGGAAAAACCGGTTGAAGTAGCGCTCGTAGAGGAAGGTCGTCTCCAGCTCTGCGCCTGGCACATTCTGCCAGCCGTCCTCCCATTCGAGACGAAAGATATTCTGCGCATTCGAGAGTTCGAGATGACCTTGCGTCATATTGCTCATCACATCCGCAGTGCCAAAAAAGTAGAACGGGTCGTGGTAGAGTTCCCTCCGGATGGCCGCTGTGTCCGGATACGGATCGAAGCCCTCGTAATGCACGACGCGCGCCATGCCGCTATCGAGATGGTAGAGCAGGTGGCAGTGGAAAAACCAGTCGCCCACCTCCTCGGCTGCGAACTCAATCACGGTCGTCTGCATCGGGGGAACAATCACCGTGTGCTTGAGCGGTGAGCGATCGCCCTGACCGTTGATCACGCGGAAGAAATGCCCGTGAAGGTGCATCGGGTGAAACATCATCGAGCGGTTGATCATGATGAAGCGTACGGTCTCGCCCTCGCGGATCTTGATGGAATCGCTCGCGTAAAGTGTCGTGTTGTTGAGGGACCAAACGTAACGCTCCATGTCGCCTTCCAGCGTGAGACGCACCTCGCGCACCGGACGGTCCGGTGCGAGTGCCGTATTCTTTGTCGCGCGCAGTTTCTTGTAGGGTGGCCCGGGACGCTCCGCCATTCCATCCATGACGAGCGGCTTCCGCGACGAGACATCCGGCCCGAGAGGCAAAAAATCCCAAACATGTTTTTTTCCGTTGTGCGGGTCGGCAGGCGCATCGTGATTCATGGCACCCATCTCTCCACCCATCGCCATGCCGTCCATTTCCATGCCGGGTGTCCTTTCCATGCCCATCATTTCGTGCATCGTCATCATCCCGCCCATCACGCCCGGCTTGTCGAACTTCCCGGCGTTGACCTCGCGATCCGGCATGCCCATCGTGCCACCGGGCGTCAGCGCAAAAACGTTCTGGAACGTCAGTTTTCCCATGGCGTTGTAGAGATTCGCGTGCGGCACATCCGGTGCCGGGTGTCTCGGTCCATCGCCGATCCAAATCGACGCCCACGCCGAGCCATCGTGTGCCGTTGCTCGCAATTCATAGGCGCCGGGTCCAGGAACACGCACGAGGACGTCGTAGGTTTCCGCCACGCCGATGAGAACGCGCGGCTTCTCGAGCGGCTGCACATCCTGCCCGTCCGCCGAGACGATCTTCAGCGGTCCACCCGCGAACTGGAGATGAAAAAACGTGGAGGCGGAACCGTCAACGATGCGTACGCGCACGAGTTCTCCCGGTTTCGCAGCGATGTGGTGTTCTGGTTCCCCATTGGCCAGGAAACGATCGTAAGCCAAGTCGGAGAGATCCATCGGTGGCATCCGAAGAAGCTCCCGCTTCCAGTAGTCGCCCAACTTCCCCGCGCGAATCGCCCCGAGAAGCGACTGCGAAGTCCCCCGCTCCAGTGCCGGCCATTCGCTGCCGCGCTTCAGCCAGCGGAGCGCTTCGTGCGGGCTGCCATCCATCCAATCCGAGAGCACCACCGTACGGTCGAGATCGCCGCTGACTCCGCCTTGTCGCGGCAGAATGCGGATCGCCCCGTAAACCCCCTTCTGCTCCTGGAGCTTTGAGTGGGAATGATACCAGTAAGTCCCCGTCTGACGAATGGGAAACTCGTAGTCGAATGTGGCACCGGGCTGAATCGGAGGGAAGGTGACGAAGGGCACCCCGTCCATTCGATTTGGCAGCAACAGGCCGTGCCAGTGAATGGATGATGGAACCTTGTGAGCATTCGTGACGTGAATACGCGCCAGATCACCTTCGCGAAAATCGAGCGTCGGTGCTGGGATGCATCCGTTCACGGCAATGGCATGGCGCACGCGCCCGGTGAAGTTCACCTCCTTCTCCGCAATCGTCAGATGGTAATCAACTGTCGCTGCAAAGAGCGGACTGACTCCGAGGGCGGCTGGAAGGAGAACCAAGCGCCAGGTGTTGAGGGAGATGCGTTTATTCATGGCGAATATGATGATAGATGGATATCACAACCCGTCATGCGCCGTCCTGGTCTCGGGCATCTTTTTGGCTGCGTGGTGGTTTTCCTTCGTGGCGTGGATTCCTTTTCCGATTATCGGTTCGCTGGGTAGGAGCGCCGGGCACCGGACTATTTCTTCGACATCCTGCCAATCACGACGGCCAGCAGCACAACCACCGTAACACCGATCACCGACCAAATCCACATGCCTCCGCCCAACCATCCACTCATCCAGCCGTCTGTATGATTCATCATATTGTTCTTTTCGCTGCGCTGTGACTCGCCCATCACTGGGCAATCCAGAAGGTGAGTTGAGGCAGCAGTGTTATTTAAAAGAGCACCCATAGGCCCGCATTAACTGTCTGGCGAGCTACGTCCCGGCGTGTAACAGCTGTTGTTATTCAGCCTGGTGTTCCATATGGGCATTTGGTGATTTTTCGTCCATACCCTTCATGCCCTTCATCATCGGACGCTGCGCCATGGATTCCTTGTCCATCTCCATGCGCTGCATCATTTCATCGTTCATCCTGGCCATCTGGGCATTCATGGCGGTCCGCTGCTCCACCATCCGGGTGACGACGGCGGCTACCAGATCCAGCTTCTTGTCCTCCGGGGCGCTGTTCATCTTGGCGACCTCGGCGATGAGCTCGGAGTCCTGCGCTTTCATGGCCGCCATCATCTTCTTTTTCTGATCCATCATGCCCTTCTCTGACATCGACTTTCCGCCCATCATTTGATGTTCACCATTCTGCACGGGTGCGGCAGGTTCGTCGGCGGCCATCACAGTGCCTGACAGCGATAGGGCCAGTGTGCAAGCGAAGGTTGCACTGAGGATGAGGTTTGTTTTTGTTTGGTTTTTCATAACGTTTTGTTTGTGTTCGTTTTTGGCGTTCGAGATGTGCGCTTAGGAGTTTTAATCTTCGCATTCGGCACAGATGCCAAAGGTGAGACTAAGCCGGAAAGAGCCACCCAGCTATGAGGTTTTCACCCAGTGCACCTTGAGATGGTTGGTTCCATTTTTATTCTGCTAGCTTTTTGCGCTGCGAAATCCACCCATAAAATAGATAACGATACAGATTAGCAAAAGAAGGCCAAGGCCACTGCCGCCTATGATAGGGCCACCAAAGAAAAAGCCGCCACCACCAAAAACGAGAAGAAGGACGATCATGAGTAATAATATATTCATGTGGATAAGGTAACACTCCATTGTTTATTTACTATGGGGTCTTCACCTCATTTTGCTAATAGTTAGTCTTTTGAGATGAAGGCCGTTGCGAAAGTGAATGTGTGGACCTCAGGGCCGCGGTAATGAAGTTTGGTATTTTTCAGATGATCCTGACGTGCACCGTGGATGAGAATCCCGGGGAGATTCATTTCGCTTTTCTGATGAGATAGGGACGAAGGAAAACCGCGATGAGGGTGGTGGTTGCAATGGCGGCGAGAGACCAGGGTTGCTCCTGGAAAAGGCGGACGGATAGAGAGATTGTCGCGGCAGCTGCCATGATCGCACCCGTGCCCGTCAGGAAACGATGCCCGGCTTTTTCTTTCCAGGCCATAAAGTTGACGGTGGCAAAGGTGAAAAGGAATGTCAGGCTGGCGGCTTGGACAAGGGAGGAGAGATTTCCGAAAACCGCGAAGACTGCTGAGCAAATTCCAAGCCCGATGATGGCACGATCCGGGATGCCGCTGTCATTTGTGTGTGCGAGGGATTTCGGAAGCTCATCGTGATCGGCCACGAGTTTCCCAAGTCGGGCGGTGGCGAAGAGGGTTGAGTTGATTGCCGAGCCGGTGGAGAACGCCGCCGCAATCGTGACGATGACCAGGCCTGTCGTTCCCAGCACTTGTTTCCCCGCGATAGAGAGGGAGACCTCGTTGTTCGCCACGACTTGTCCGGCACCGATCAGCATGGCGACTCCCACGGCCACGACAATATAAACGACGATGGTCACAAGGATCGCGGCGATCAGGGCGCGGGGGAGGTTTTTTCTGGGGTTTTCGATATCATCGTAATCGTAGGCCAGAAGCTGGAACCCCTCGTAGGCCATGAAGACAGCTGCGGCGCCGAAAATGGCCGCGGGGATGCCTGCCTCCGGGATGCCAGCGGAGAGTTGGGCAGGGTTCCACTTGAAAAGGCCGAAACACGCGAGTCCGATCAGAACGATGAGTTTGAACCAGACGAAAAATATTTCCACACGACTGGATTCGCCGACACCTTTCAGATTCAGGCCAACGAAAAGACCAAGAATGCAAAGCGCGGCGACGCGGGGGAACCATGGCCCGAAATCAAAGACGTGAGCGAGGTAGGTTCCGAAGGTGTATGCGTAAACGGAATTTGTCAGGATGTAGCCGAGGATAAGAACCCACGACAAACTGCCGGCGAAGCCATCCTGGTGGATCTTTCGCAGGAAGGTGAAAGCCCCTCCGCCTTCACCGTATTTGTCCGCGAGTTTCGAGTAGGAATAGCCGGAAGCGAGGGCGACCAGGCCAGCGAGCAGAAAGCTCAACCACGCCCATTGGCCAGCGATGCCGATAACGACCCCCAGAGTGGAAAATATGCCGCCTCCGACCATCCCTCCGACCGCCATCGACCAAGTAGCTTGGAAGTTTAGTTTATCTTTTCCCTCAGACATCGGCCTCGAAACATCGATTGCTACAAAGAGGCTGTGAAATAATTAGGATCAGCTGTGTGATTTGGGCAAAGAAGAAGCTTTTCATGATGCAGTGTGGATCTCCCTCCCGGTCGACATGTTTGTTATGTCGCATATGCCCACTCGCTTACATCAGCACAGAGTTTTCAAAAGCGCACGCACCAAAGATGAGCGTGATTGAATCGTTCAAGATGTTTGGGGCTCCTTCTTGCATCCTGCACCGCTGGAGGGGATCCCGCGCAAAACTCCCTGAAGGAGAACAATCCAAGTGGTCAGCCTTTGGATTGTTTTTTTGGGCGACTCGAGGCGTTGGTATCCTTTTTCGTGAGGACGGGCTGAATTCGAGTGATGGTTTTCGCGAAGCCGGCGATCTTGGTCTTGGGTCGATTCGCTGAGTCAGGAAGTGCGGTTTTCGCCGTGGCGTTAACGGTCATTTTTTTCTTTGGCATATCAGGGGGATCGGACTGGTCGCGCCGCCGATTCACTGCCTTGAGATGCTCGGAGCCGAGTTCGCCTTTCGTCGCGGGCACTTGGCCGCGCGGGTGTGTCTTTGCGGGTTGCGGCTTGCGATCTTTCTCCACGGGATTCGTTCGGCTACCTGGCACTCCCGGGTCGGCGATACCGATTCCTGCGTCGATATCTTTCCGAGCGGACGAAGGATGGCCTCCGCCCTTCAGGCGTTTGCTGCCGTGCTCAGCCGCAGGTGGATTCTTCTTGGATTTGTTCATTCTTAAAGGTAACACCCCGCTGCCCGATTCCTATGGGGTCTTCACCTCATCGCCTGGGATATGGGAAGATGGTTGCTATTTTTTTCTGGATGTATGGCTCATCTTTGGTTTCCCAATCGCTGCCATTGGCCTTCACGATCGAGCCGTGTTCGCCGCTGTCATCGAGGGCTGTCAGAGTTTGCATGAGCATCGTATTTGACTTGATTGGACCACTGGCTGGGTATGAAGTGGATCTATCGTTAGAGGAGCTTGAGCAACTCCTTTGCGGCAGCTTCGGACGACGCGGGATTCTGTCCCGTAACAAGGTGGCCATCAACGACCACGTGAGAGCCCCCATCCGGCCCTTTTTCATAGAAACCCCCATTCGCTTTGAGCATGTCTTCGACAAGGAATGGAACAATTTTTGTGAGGCCGACGCCTTCTTCCTCAGTGTTCGAGAAACCGGTCACGCGGCGGCCCGAGACCACTGACATATCGTCCGCCCCTTTCGCGTGTTTAAAGATCGCCGGGGCGTGGCACACCGCCGCGAGAGGACGATTCTCAGCGATATAAGTTTCGATGATGCGCTGGCTGTCTGTGTTCTCTGCAAGATCCCACATTGGACCATGTCCACCTGGGAAAAAAATCGCGTCAAATTCATCGGGATCAACTTCTGCCAGCTTCGTTGTGTTTGAGAGTGCTTTCTGGGCGGCCTCATCCTTTTTAAAACGCTCGGTAGCCTCGGTTTGCGCATCGGGAACGTCACTCTTCGGATCGAGAGGTGGTTGCCCTCCTGCTGGGGAGGCCAGCGTAATTTCCGCTCCGGCGTCGAGGAAGACGTAATAGGGAGCCGCAAATTCTTCCAGCCAAAAGCCGGTCTTCTTGCCAGTATCACCCAGCTTTTCGTGCGAGGTCAGAATCATGAGAACTTTCATATCGTTTTGTGTGTTTAGTTATTTTGAAGGCCCTACGCGAATGACGCATTTGCCAAAATTATTTCCATTCAACATGCCGATAAAGGTGGCTGGCGCTTGCTCCAAACCATCCACGATATCTTCGCGGTAGTGGATTTTTCCTGCCTTGAGCCAGCCACTCATCTCCGCGGCGAATTCGGGATACAAGGACCCAAAGTCTTCGAAGATGATAAAGCCCCGCATGGTGATTCGTTTCCGCAAAATCTGCCCCATCAGAAACCCCAAT
>JBGTAR010000276.1:0-2916 GCA_041749815.1 Terrimicrobiaceae bacterium | reverse complement strand
TCCAACTCCCCATCAACCTCGTCTTGGAAAATCTGGAAGCCGACCTGAAAAAGTTTACAGAGACCAGTCCACAGTCTTAGAAGCTGGCTTTCCTTTTCTTGATCATTGCACAGTATGAGCCTTGAGAATGCCTGTTCTCCGAGTTTCCGCCATTATACGCGTGGGGGTGCCGACAACTACTACAAGTTCAGATTGGAGTTTCGCCACAGCGCATATCATGAGGTGTGGGCTGCAAATTTTACAGGCGGAAAAACCATTGAAAAAAAGATCGAACCAGATCACTGACCCAACGCGCTGAACGCTTTGGTAATGACGGATGTTCGGCTTAAATATTTATGATGCGTACCAACTACGTTTTTTTAACTCATCTGTGGGACGGCTGTGAAGTGCCAGAGAACATGCCGCCTCGTATGGAAGTTGAGACTCAATATGCCGCTCGCTGCACTCAGCGCTTGCTGGTTCGGGAGGTGCGGTTAGTCTCCGCGCATGGATCCCGAATGGTCTTTTTCACACAGGAAATGAGATGAGTTTTCTTTTTGATCAGTTCGGCAGGCTGAATGAACGGTGGATATCACCCCGTGTGACACGTGGCTTTTTTTTGGCGCTGATACCAATTTTGGTCGCCTCAGCGGTGACAGGTATATTTCTGAAAGACAACGATTTTCAATGGCACTACGCCCAAGGGCAAAAAGTGCTTGAAGAGATTGGGTCCGGAGCTGCGGAAGCAGGAACACTTCCCAAGCAATATTTTTTGAGTCGAATGCTATTCGATAGCGCCTTGGCCCTGCTGCCCTACCGGCTTGCACGAGCGATTTCCTGGATGGCGGGGGTGGGCGTGCTTATTTTTTCACTTCGCACATGGGGACGAATCATCGGCAGGGAGCCTCCGCGCTGGAGCGCCATCGCTGTGCTGGCGGTCTGGTGGGTCCTGCCATTTCTGCATCGCGACCTGGATGAATGCGGATTGCAGATTTTCACACTGGGGATGTTCAGCGCTGGTGCGGCCGCTTTAGTTGAGCGGCGCTGGGTGACCGCGGGAGTATGGATGGCACTCGCAGCGTCCTACAAAACAAGCCCTTTGCTGGTGCTCCCGTATCTGCTCTACAAGCGGCTTTGGCGCGAGGCGGGTGTAATGATCGTCGCACTCGTTCTGGTAAATGGAGTGCTACCGATTCCGTTTTTTGGGTGGCAACAAACCTTAGAGGCAGGCAAGTCACTGGTCGGTCTCGCCGTGTATTCCGCAGCTTCGGGCGATCCGGAGGCGAATGGAGTGGAAACTCCCAAGCATCAGAATTCCTCGCTCAAGCTGGCTCTTGTCCGCTTTTTGCAGACCTTCCCGCCCGAACACCCGCTTTTCCTCGCGAAGCCGGGGCAAAAAGACAGCAACCAGCAGCCTGTGGTGCCAGTTGCCGAGATTGAACGGCACTGGGCCTTTTTCCAGTTTTTCGACCTCGATCCCTCGACGGTCAAAATCGTGGTCGCCGCTGTTTTTGCGCTGTTCGGATTGAGGCTGGCGTGGGCCTTTCGAGCCTCGGGAGGGGACACCCCCAATTTCCAACTCGCACGTGAACTGGCCTTGTTGGCAGTCCTAAGCGCTGTGCTCTCGCCCTTCTGCTGGAAACAGCATCTCGTCATGATTCTGCCCATAGTCATGGTAGTTTTACGGGACAGCTTTTGCACAGCGATGGGACGCTGGCACCGTGCGATTTTGATCCTGGTATGGTGCTGCATCTGGCTGCCCCAACGAGACATCCTTGGGCGGGAACTCTCCGTCGCAGTAGCCAGCTACAAACTCCCTACCTTGGCCTGCCTTGCGTTAATTTTTCTGGCGCTACAAAAAGCCCCGGCAAGCAAAACTGATTAAATTGAGGATGAAGCCGACGCGACAGATGGGGAACCCAAAACAACTAAGCGAACGCTCGTGACAACCGGCGACAATGTTTCTTCTAGAATCCGAACTTCCGTTTTTCCGGTGCCACAGCTAGACGTTCGCAAACAACATGAGCATTCTTGTATCGGATGATTCTGTGCGCGAGTTCGCAGATCGCCTCCGTCGTGGAGCGACCACAGGGAATGTATTTCCCGGCAAGATGTCGGATTGCGAGTTCACGCCTGAGCAAAGAGAAATTATCAAGAAGGCTCGCCTTGAAAGACGGGCACACCTCAAAACACTAAAGCCGGAAGAAAAACCCCCTTTGCCCGATTCCAAAGTTCAGCAAAAGCAACCGGAGCAAAGCAGACCAAAAACTTCAGGCCTCACAAAACTTGAAAAAATGCTCTATCTTCAAGGAGGTAAGTGCTTTTTCTGTGGCCAGTTGCTACCGGCCGGTGATGCGAGTATTGATCATTTGCTACCACTCTCCCAGGGCGGTCAGCGGATTGAGAGTAACGAGGTTGTCTGTCACAAGACGGTCAATGAGGCATTCGGCCCGATGGACCTCAAGCGCAAGATGGAATTTATCCTGCGTTCCTCGGGACGATTTCAATGTCCAAAACCCAGCAATCACAAATAGCCATGTCATTGGCCCAACGCGCGGCGCACATTGGTCATCAGAGAAAGACAGGTTCTGACGGCATTGCGGAAACATGGCTCCTGCCCTCGTCTTTTGGCATCGCGTCGGGTTGGAGCGTGTTTCCCAACGAAAACCATTGCCATCCCCAGCCGGGGATATTAGATTGTCTAATGTAATGAAATCTCCCATTAAAATCGCAGTAACCGGCGCGGCCGGACAAATTGGATACGCACTTTTGCCAAGAATCGCTTCAGGCGCAATTTTTGGCCCTGACCAGCCGGTTGAGCTTCAGTTGATTGAGATCACTCCCGGGATGAAGGCCTTGGAGGGTGTGGTGATGGAACTGCATGATTGTGCTTTTCCGCTTTTGAAGTCCGTGTCCCTGACCGATGACCTTGCTGTG